>JBJOKN010000171.1:0-4039 GCA_046046075.1 Pseudomonadota bacterium | reverse complement strand
TGCGTGCCTCGCGCATTTCTGAGCGTGGCAACGTGGTCAATGTTGATACCTAGATCAATGATGTTTTTAGGTTTTTGTGACATGTTATGAATTATGCCTATTTAATGACCATGGTGTGCTTTAGATCTTTTTCAAATCAATCAAAATCTGCCGGGTCATCATGGCTTGATCGGGTAAGTGCAGACCTAACAAGAAACGCGTGAGCGCCTTACTCTGAATCAAGGTCTCTGGATCTTGGTAGTTTTTGTCATTCATACAAAGCAAGTGCTTGCCTGTCATCACAGGCCAATGACCTGGATCATCCGCTTGAAGCTTACGAATACCTCTCTCTGGCTGATAAACATAATGCTCATCTTCCTCAGGAGTTGTTTGGGTATCGATACAAAAGTTCAAGGCTGCGGCAAAGCCGGCCTCTTTTAATAAAGTGAGTTCAAAGGGACGCAATATGGGTTCTAGGTCTTTAGGATCTTGACCAAGCAAGTGAACCGTTTTGGCATACTCTTCGTACAAGTCTTCGTAAGAGTCTTCTCTAGCTATGAATTTGACCAAGAGTTCATTCAGATAAAAGCCACACAACAAAGCATCGCCTACCAATGGGGGTACACCACCCAACCACTCGGCTTTGGTCATAGTGCGTAGTTCACTTTTGCCGCTCCAAGAAACTGCCAGAGGTTGAAAGCGTTGTAAGACAGGTCGCAATACAGAATGTGGGCGCTTTGCGCCCTTGGCAATCAAAGCCATGCGCCCATAAGAGCGCGTGAACACATCAAGAATCAAGCTGGTTTCTTTGTACGGAATACTGTGCAGTACAAAAGCAGGTTCATCGTTGACGCGAGTCGACATAATCGTGAATTACTCTATGCCCTGCTCACGCAGAATCACACGATCATCGGCCCAACCACTTTTGACCTTGACCCAAGTTTCTAAGAATACTTTGCCATCAAACAGTTTTTCCATGTCTTGGCGAGCCTCAGTGGAAATACGCTTGAGTTTTGCACCTTTCTCACCAATCACCATGGCCTTGTGACTTTCGCGATCCACCAAAATGGTGGCAGCAATGCGGCGCATCGTGCCATCCATCTTGAACTGGTCGATGATCACAGCACTGGCATAAGGCAGCTCATCGCCTGTATGGCGAAACACTTTTTCTCTCAAAATCTCAGCAGCCAAAAACTTCTCGCTGCGATCAGTTAACATGTCTGGCTCGTAGATTGCTTCTTGCTCAGGCAAGTATGGCTCTAAGAATCCTAATAAGCGCTTCACATCATCGGTATTTTTAGCAGTCATCGGAATGATTTCCGAAAACTCAAACTTCTCACTCATTTCACGCATGAAAGTAAATAATTTTTGATCTCGATCTTCTGGAGCATCGGCTCTTGAGGCAAATACATCTAATTTATTGGCTAGCAAAACGACTGGGATATTTTTGGGCAATATCTCAAGCACCTGCTCGTCCGCCTTGCTCCAGTAGCCTGACTCAACCACAAAAAGAATCACGTCCACATCCGCCATGGTGGTTTTCACCGTGCGGTTCATGACTTTGTTCATGGCATTGTTATATTTGGTCTGGAAACCTGGCGTATCAACCAATATGAATTGTGCTGTCTCAGTGGTGTTAACACCCAAAATGCGGTGACGAGTTGTTTGAGCTTTACGAGAAGTGATGCTGACTTTTTGACCCACCAATGCATTTAGCAAAGTTGACTTGCCTACGTTTGGGCGACCTACAAGTGCTACGGTTCCACATCGAAATGACATCAATGATTCCTTGGTTTTTGCTTTACTCTGACTTCAACTTCAAATTGAGCTGATCATCAGTAGGATCTTTGGCTGTGACCAAAGATGCTTTCTTTTTTGTTGCTTTGGTTTTCTTAGGCTTTCTGCCAGATTGAGAAACAATCTTTTGCGCAGCATCTAAGGATAATTTGGCAGCCGCTTGCTCAGCAGCTCTGCGTGATGCACCCTTGCCATTCAGCGTTACCTTCAAACTTGGGATAGAGCACTCAACTTCAAATTGTTGATTGTGGGCCACGCCTGTGGTTGCAACGACTGTATAGATAGGCAGTGGCAATTGATGCCCTTGAAGGTATTCCTGCAAGAGCGTCTTGTCATCTTTACCCAAAGTTCTCGGATCAACATGCTCCAGAATTTGTGAATACCATTTTCTCAATACTTTTTTAGAGGCATCAAAGCCAGAATCTAAAAAGATGGCGCCCACAATCGCTTCGAAACTGTCAGCCAAAATCGATGGCCGCTTAAAGCCACCGCTCTTAAGCTCACCCTCACCCAAACGCAAACAATCAGAGAGTTGTAATGCTTGAGCGATTTCATACAAAGCTTGTTGCTTGACCAAATTAGCGCGTACCCTGGATAGATCGCCCTCATCCAAATCACCATAACGCTCATACAGCATTTCAGCAACGGTGCAGTTCAATACTGAATCACCTAAAAACTCTAAACGCTCATTATTCTTTTTACTATGACTGCGGTGAGTCAATGCCTGGGAGTCATATCGCTCTTGGCCACTTTGCTCACTCAAAACGCCCAATGCGTTTAAGGTCGCCTAAATTCATCCAAACAAAGAAGGCTTTACCAACCAAATTATTTTCAGGCACAAAACCCCAAAAGCGAGAGTCTGCTGAATTATCTCGGTTATCCCCCATCACAAAGTAATGACCTTTTGGCACTGTGCAAGTCACACCAGTCATGGTGTAAGTACAGTTTTCCGCATAAGGGAAACGATCTTGTACAAAAATCCCAGGAGGACGCTCAGGATGATTTAAAACGTTATAAGAATGCCCACCAAATTCTTTGGGGAAAGTTTCTGTGAAGAATTTGGCATATGTCATGCCTTCAGGGTCGAGGTAGTCTGGTTTCGCTTCAGATTGAAACTCTTGGCCATTGATGGTCAAGCGCTTGCCCTGGTAAGAAATCACATCACCTGGCAAACCAATCACGCGCTTGATGTAATCGACTGACTCATCTTTGGGAAAACGAAAAACTGCCACATCACCACGCTCCGGTGAATTCATCTCAATCACTTTTTTATTGATGACTGGTAGACGAACACCATAAGTGAATTTATTGACCAAAATAAAATCACCAATCATCAAGGTAGGAATCATGGAGCCCGATGGAATCTTAAAAGGCTCAAATAAGAATGAACGCAAAAAGAAAACTGCAAAAATGACAGGGAAAAAGCTGGCGGTGTATTCCAACCACAAAGGCATGCGATCTATGCCTGCCGCCTTTCTTTTGGGTGCAAACACCAATTTATCGGCAACCCAAGCAACACCTGTCACCAGTGACAAAATCAAAAGTATCAAAGCGAAGTTCATTACTTGTCCTCGACTTGCAAGATGGCTAAGAAGGCTTCTTGTGGAATCTCCACACTACCTACCTGCTTCATGCGGCGCTTACCTTCTTTTTGCTTCTCTAATAACTTCTTCTTACGCGTGATGTCACCACCGTAACACTTGGCCAATACGTTTTTACGTAGGGCCTTCACGTTTTCACGAGCAATGATGCCGCTACCAATCGCTGCCTGAATCGCCACGTCAAACATCTGACGAGGAATGATCTCGCGCATCTTCGCCACAACTTCACGGCCACGGTATTGACTATTACTTCTGTGAACAATGATGGATAGAGCATCAACTTTTTCACTGTTGATCAAGATATCAACCTTGACCACATCTGAAGCACGATATTCTTTGAACTCATAATCCATGGAAGCATAACCACGTGAAATTGACTTCAAGCGATCAAAGAAATCAAGCACGATTTCAGCCATCGGCATTTCATAAGTCAACTTCACTTGACGGCCCACGTACTGCATGTCCATTTGTATACCGCGCTTACCCGTACACAAGGTGATCACTGAACCAACATACTCTTGTGGCATGAACAGGTTCACCACCACAATCGGCTCCATGATCATTTCAATACGACTTGGATCTGGCATTTTTGATGGATTATCAACAACAATCTTTGAACCATCTTTGAGCTCAACTTCATAAACCACTGTTGGAGCAGTGGT
>JBJOKN010000170.1:0-2688 GCA_046046075.1 Pseudomonadota bacterium | reverse complement strand
GCACGCATGGTCTTCACCAAGTCATAAGAAGCCTCTGGCGTATGAATATCAGAACCATCCAAAATAACCACTGAACGATCATCAGGATTAGGGAAAGTAACTTTCAAGCCCATCTGCGCCAAAATTTTTAGAATCGTGCGCACATCCTGAAGATCAGGAAGATTTTTTAAGGTGATTGGCTCGGCACTTAAAAGACCTGCACACAAAATCGGCAATGCGGCATTTTTTGCACCAGTGATGGTGATCTCGCCTTTTAAAGGAATACCACCCTGTATTGATAACTTATCCACGTCTTAATTACCTTTTAATTATTTTCCGGCCGCATGCTCTTCTGGGGTCAATGCCTTGAATGATAGGGCATGAATTTCAGATTTCATTCGATCGCCTAAAGCCGCATAAACTTTTTGATGACGTTGCACCAAACGCAAACCCTCAAAGTCAGCACTCACAATCGTAGCAAAGAAATGCTGACCATCACCTTCAACTTCAAGATGAAGGCAATCAATGCCATTGGCAATATAACTTTTGACTTGTTCAGGACTTGGCAACATAGGAATATCTCTTTTAAATAATGACGCTCAATGAAATAAGATCAATCAATGTCTTAATTTATAACCAGTTGATAAGAGTCTAAGGGTTAAACCAGCTACCCCCAAGAAGAAAACACTGATGATCACCAAACTGAACCATGGTGACACATCAGAAATACCAAAAAATCCATATCTAAAACCATCAATCATGTAGAAGAATGGATTGAAATGAGAAATCGTTTGCCAAATTGGCGGCAAGCTATGGATTGAATAAAAAACACCTGACAACATGGTGGCTGGCATGATGAAAAAATTCTGGAATGCCGCTAACTGATCAAACTTCTCCGCCCAAATGCCGGCAATTAAACCCAAAGCCGCCAAGAGTGCTGCGCTTAGCAAGCCAAACACCAAAATCCATAAAGGCTGATAAAAGCTGATGTCAGTGAACCAGCATGTTGCCAAAAATACACCGGCACCTACTGCAACACCTCTGACCATTGCCGCCAAGACATACGCAGAGAAGAACTCAAAATGCGAGAGTGGTGCTAGTAAAACAAAAATCAAATTGCCCGTGATTTTTGACTGAATCAAAGATGAAGACGTGTTCGCAAAAGAATTCTGTAGCAAACTCATCATCACCAAACCAGGTATCAAAAATGCGGTGTAGCCAATCGCGTCATAAACTTTGACATGGTCTTCTAGGACATGACCAAAAATCATCAAATACAAAATAGCTGTTAACACTGGCGCAGCCACTGTCTGAAAGCTCACCCGCCAAAATCTTTTGACCTCTTTATAAAAGAGCGCATAAAAACCACTGCTTGATTCGAAGGCATTCGTATTCAATTGATTCAAGAGGTACTCTCCTCTTGCATGATTTGCATGAAGACATCCTCCAAATCACCATCTTTGGCATTTGGATTTTTAACCCTTGCCAATAAATTCGCTGTGGTGTCCAAAGCAACGATTTGACCTTTTTTCAGCATCGCGATGCGATTACACAACTGCTCTGCTTCCTCAAGGTAATGAGTAGTCAAAACGATTGTGTGACCCTCTTGATTCAAACGACTGATGAATTTCCAAAGCGACTGACGCAACTCAACATCCACGCCGGCTGTTGGCTCATCCAAAACAATCACGGGTGGGCGATGAACCAAGGCTTGAGCGACCAATACGCGGCGCTTCATACCGCCAGAGAGAGCTCGCATATTTTTATCAGCTTTATCAGTCAGGCCCAGGTGATGCATGATTTCATCGATCCACGCATCGTTATTGTTGATACCAAAGTAACCTGACTGGAATTTCAGGGTTTCACGAACATTGAAAAAGGGATCGAACACCAATTCTTGAGGAACTATGCCCAAAAGACGTCTGGCTGCACGGAAGTCCGTTTGAACATCGTGCCCCATGACCTTGACTTGACCATGACTTGGTTTACACAAACCAGCCAAGATTGAAATGAGCGTTGTTTTACCAGCACCGTTGGGGCCTAACAAGCCAAAAAACTCACCCTCTTCAATACTTAAATTAATGTCATTAAGTGCTAGTAAAGGGCCGTAGTTTTTACTGAGGTTTTTAAATTCAATTGCACTCATGCCAGCACAACATCTGATAAACCATAAACCGTTGCTAGGCTCGCTAGTTTTTCAGGAACGGCATCTAATTGAACATTGACTGACTGTATTTGAGCTTGACGCTTGATCGATAAAATCATGCTCAAGGCACTGGAGTCAAAGGACTGTAAGTCCTGACAATCAATCACCATCAAACTTCCTTGTGGCAAGGGCTTCATCACCTCAAGCCCATTGGCTAGCACGCCCTCAACATTGGCGTGGTCAATCTTTGCAGGAAATTTGAAGCTAGCAGTTGTCATTATTTAGCGTTGGCCAAAGAATTATTTCTTTGTTGCAAAAACTGAATCAAACCGTCAATGCCACCCTTGCTGACTTGATCATTGAACTGATTACGATATGACTCAACCAGCCATGCACCCAAAATATTGATGTCATACACGCGCCAAGCATTACCTGTTTTTTCTAGGCGATAGTCCAACTGAATAGGCTCACCCTTACCAACCACGACAGTTCTAACAATCACATCGGTGTCATCTGCTGAGGCTCTGAATGGCTTGTACTGAATCTTTTGATCCTTCACTTGT
>JBJOKN010000169.1:0-4889 GCA_046046075.1 Pseudomonadota bacterium | reverse complement strand
TAGCTTGCTCTTAAGAGAGCTCTTTCAAGGCATGGCTTTGACAGGTAAGTATTTATTCAAGCCAAAGATCACTGTTCAGTACCCTGAAGAAAAAACACCAATGTCTCCACGTTTTCGTGGTTTGCACGCTTTGCGTCGTTACCCAAATGGTGAAGAGCGTTGTATTGCTTGCAAGCTGTGTGAAGCAGTGTGCCCAGCCATGGCAATCACGATTGAATCAGATCAACGTGATGACGGCACACGCAGAACCACCCGTTATGACATCGATTTAACCAAGTGTATTTTCTGTGGCTTTTGCGAAGAGGCTTGCCCAGTAGATGCGATTGTTGAAACACATATTCATGAGTATCACGGTGAAAAGCGTGGTGACTTGTATTTCACGAAAGACATGTTGTTAGCAGTAGGCGATCGTTATGAAAACGAAATCGCTGCCAACAAAACAGCGGATGCTAAATACAAATGATGCTAGAACCTAAATCAATCCTCTTTTATATTTTTGCTGCCATTTTGGTGATGGCTGCTTTGCGCGTGATCACTGCTCGCAATCCTGTTCATGCCGCTTTGTTCTTGGTTTTGTCTTTCTTTACAGCAGCAGCTATTTGGATGTTGTTGCACGCTGAGTTCTTAGCTATTTTGTTGGTTTTGGTATACGTTGGTGCCGTGATGGTCTTGTTCTTGTTTGTGGTCATGATGCTTGACCTGGATTTAGATCATTTGCGCAAAGGCTTTAAGCAATATATGCCAGTGGCCTCTCTAGTAGGTGCGATCATCGTTGCTGAAATGGCGATTGTGTTGATTCGTGGCTTTATTGGTACGACTCAGCCTATTAGAAACATGGATCCTGAAGTAGCTGCTAATAACACCAAGGCCTTGGGTATCTTGCTTTATACCGAATACCTGTTCAGCTTTGAAGTAGCCGGCATTATTTTGTTGGTCGCCATCATTTCTTCAGTGGCTTTGACTTTGCGTCGTCGTAAAGATACGAAAACTCAAAATATCCCTGACCAAATTCGCACAAGAAAAGAAGATCGTGTGCGCATGGTCACCTCTATGAATGCTGATTCATCAGCCAAAAAAGAATCTTAGGACAGTGATGATGAGACATTTCGGAAAAAGGATTTATTCATGACAATCACCTTAGCTCATTACTTAGTGTTGGCTGCCATTTTGTTCGCAATTGGCGTGGTTGGCATTTTCTTGAATCGTAAGAACATCATTGTGTTGTTGATGTCTTTGGAATTGATGTTGTTGGCCGTTAATTTGAATTTCATTGCCTTCTCTCACTATTTAGGAGACATGGCTGGTCAAGTATTCGTATTCTTTATTTTGACCGTGGCAGCTGCTGAAGCAGCCATCGGCTTGGCAATTTTGGTCACGATGTTCCGTAAGCTAGACACGATCCATGCTGAAGACCTCGGACAACTGAAGGGTTAAGACAGATCATATGACTACTCCAATCTTGAACCCTCTTGTATTACTGGCAATTCCATTGGCCCCATTGGTGGGTGCTGCGGTTGCCGGTTTGTTTGGTACTAAATTCTTGGGCAATCTCATTGGTCGCTCAGCTGCGCACACAGTCACAATTTTAGGTGTGGCTATTTCATGCATCCTGTCATTCATGGTTTTGAATGACGTGATGGCTGGTGCAAGATTCAATGAAACTATCTACACCTGGATGCAGTTGGGTGAGTTGAGCCTAGAAGTTGGTTTCTTGGTTGACCCATTGACTGCCATGATGATGGTGGTGGTGACATTCGTTTCATTGATGGTGCACATTTACACCATTGGTTACATGTCAGAAGACGAGGGCTATGCCCGATTCTTCTCATATATCTCTTTGTTCACCTTCTCAATGTTGATGTTGGTGATGAGCAATAACTTCTTGCAGCTTTTCTTTGGTTGGGAAGCTGTTGGTTTGGTGTCTTATCTATTGATTGGTTTCTGGTACAAACGACCTACCGCCATCTTTGCCAATATGAAAGCCTTCTTGGTCAATCGTGTGGGCGACTTTGGTTTCATTCTTGGTATTGGTCTTTTGTTGGCTTACACCGGCAGCATGAGTTATGACGGTGTGTTTGCACAAAAAGATTTGCTGGTTCAACAGGTCTTGCCTGGCACTGATTGGAATTTGGTCACAGTGGCTTGCGTTTGCTTGTTTATTGGTGCGATGGGTAAGTCAGCACAGTTCTCAATGGAAGGCCCAACACCTATTTCTGCCTTGATTCACGCGGCAACGATGGTGACTGCTGGTATTTTCATGGTGAGCCGTATGTCACCATTGTTTGAGTTATCTGATGCTGCTTTGTCATTTGTTTTGATCATTGGATCAATCACCGCTTTGTTCATGGGTTTCTTGGGCATTGTGCAAAACGACATCAAGCGCGTGGTGGCTTATTCAACCTTGTCACAACTCGGTTACATGACAGTTGCTTTGGGTGTTTCTGCTTACCCAATCGCCGTCTTCCATTTAATGACTCACGCTTTCTTCAAGGCTCTATTGTTCTTAGGAGCGGGTAGTGTGATCATGGGCATGCACCATGATCAAGATATGCGCAATATGGGTGGTTTGTGGAAGTACATGCCAATCACTTGGTTCACATCTTTGTTGGGTTCTTTGGCTTTGATTGGCACACCTCTTTTCTCAGGCTTCTATTCAAAAGATTCAATCATTGAAGCGGTTGCTAAGAGCACCATCACGGGTTCAGACTTTGCCTTCTTTGCAGTGATGGCGGGCGTGTTTATCACTGCCTTCTATTCATTCAGAATGTATTTCTTGGTGTTCCACGGTAAGGAGCGCTTTGGTCAAGCACATCACGATCATGGTCATGATGCTCATGATGACCACCACGATGATCATCATCATGGTTTGGCCCCAGGTCAGAAGCCGCATGAGTCTCCATGGGTGGTGACATTGCCATTGGTTCTTTTGGCAATTCCTTCAGTGATTGTCGGTTACTTCACGATTGGTCCAATGTTGTTTGGTGATTTCTTTGGCAATGCTATTTTTGTTGATGCAAGTAAGCATGTGGCCATGAAAGAATTGGCTGCTGCTTTCACTGGTCCTATGGGCATGGTAGCTCACTCATTACACACACCTGTTTTGTATTTGGCTCTTGGCGGCGTGGTTTCAGCGGCTGTCTTCTATCTATGGCTGCCACAAATTCCAGCTTTCTTTGCTCGTGTATTAGCGCCAGTTAAAACAATTCTTGATAACAAGTACTACATGGATGATTTCAACCAGGCGGTGTTTGCTAAAGGTGCAAGATTGCTAGGCACAGGTTTGTGGAAACGTGCTGACCAGGGCTTGATCGATGGTTTGGTTGTGAACGGCAGCACACGCGTGATTGCTTGGTTCTCAGCCAATGTACGTCAAGTTCAATCAGGGTTCTTGTATCACTATGCATTTGCAATGATTCTTGGCTTGATTGCATTGATCGGCTGGATTTTATATACCCACTTGGGCTCCATTAAATAAAACAATATAGATAGAGCGCCCCAATATGATTCTTTCTTTCTCAATCTGGTTACCGATCATCTTCGGTTTGATTATTTTGTTCACTGGTTCGGACAACAGCAAGGGCTATGTTCGTATCATGGCCTTGATCGCTTCTTTGATCAGCTTTGCTGCAACTTTGCCATTGGTCACAGGCTTTGACACCAGCACTGCAGCCATGCAGTTTGTGGAGCAGGTATCTTGGGTGCCACGCTATGACATCAACTACTTCCTAGGTGTTGATGGTATTTCAATGTGGTTCGTGGTTCTAACAGCGTTTATCACTGTGATTGTTGTGGTTGCAGCATGGGAAGTAATCACCGTTAATGTGGCTCAATACATGGCTGCGTTCTTGATTTTGTCTGGCCTGATGATTGGCGTATTTGCCTCATTGGACGGCTTATTGTTCTACGTATTCTTTGAAGCGACCCTGATCCCGATGTACATCATCATTGGTGTGTGGGGTGGTCCAAATCGCGTATACGCGGCTTTCAAGTTCTTTTTGTACACCTTGCTTGGTTCACTTTTAACCTTGGTGGCTATTCTGTATTTGTACAACGTGACAGATACATTCAATATCCTGACTTGGCACAAAGCCAAGTTAGACATCGTAGAGCAAGTTCTTATTTTTGGCGCATTCTTCATGGCATTTGCTGTGAAAGTGCCGATGTGGCCAGTTCATACATGGTTGCCAGACGCTCACGTTGAGGCGCCAACCGGTGGTTCAGTGGTATTGGCTGCGATCATGTTGAAATTAGGCGCCTACGGTTTCTTGAGATTCTCATTACCAATCGCACCAGATGCAAGTCAATATTTAGCCCCGGCAGTGATTGCGCTGTCCTTGGTGGCGGTGATCTACATTGGTTTGGTGGCTTTGGTTCAAGCTGATATGAAAAAGCTCGTGGCTTATTCATCCATCGCACACATGGGTTTTGTGACCCTGGGCTTCTTCATCTTCAATCCAATGGGTGTTGAGGGTGCGATTGTGCAGATGATCTCTCACGGATTTATTTCTGCTGCCATGTTCTTGAGCATCGGTGTACTTTATGACCGCATGCACTCACGCCAAATTGCTGACTACGGTGGCGTGGTCAATACCATGCCTAAGTTCACGGCCTTTGCAGTGTTATTTGCCATGGCCAACTGTGGACTGCCAGCAACTTCAGGTTTCGTGGGTGAGTTCATGGTCATCTTGGCGGCCGTTGATTACGACTTCTTGATTGGTATCTTGGCAGCAACTGCTTTGATCCTAGGTGCTGCTTATTCATTGTGGATGACCAAGCGTGTGTTCTTTGGTGATGTGGGTAATCAACATGTGGCAGAACTGACCGATATCAATGCGCGTGAATTTTTAATCATGAGTGTCTTGGCCATTTTCACGATTGGCATGGGCGTT
>JBJOKN010000168.1:0-3198 GCA_046046075.1 Pseudomonadota bacterium | reverse complement strand
TTCTAACTTGCAAGCCAAAGAACGTTACGCTTACTTGAAGCCTTGATTGAAATAAGAGCTTGAATTAAGAGTTTCAATAATAAGAGTAAATAAATAAAATCAACAAAACAATAAAGGCCGCTGATGCGGCCTTTATTGTTACTGATTAATTGCTTTTTTGATTACTTAGCAGAACCAATGATCTGATTCAGTGTTGCGCTTGGGCGCATCACTTGCTCAAGCTTCTTAAGATCTGGCTTGTAGTAACCGCCAATATCTACTGACTTACCTTGAACAGCTGATAGCTCAGCAACAATCTTCTCTTCATTGTCTTTTAACTGCTTTGCCAATGGAGCGAAGTGAGCTTGCAGTTCTTTGTCTTCTGTTTGAGCAGCCAAAGCTTGCGCCCAGTAGAGAGCCAAATAGAACTGGCTGCCGCGGTTATCTAGTTCACCAGTGCGTGATGAAGGAGACTTTCTGTTTTCAAGCAATTGACCTGTGGCTTCGTCCAAAGTCTTGGCCAAAATCTTTGCTTTAGGATTGTTCTTCTTGATGCCCACATCTTCAATGGAAACTGCCAAGGCCAAGAATTCACCTAATGAATCCCAACGCAAATGGTTCTCTTCCACCAATTGTTTAACGTGCTTAGGAGCTGAGCCACCAGCACCAGTTTCAAATAAGCCGCCGCCGTTCATCAATGGCACCACAGACAACATCTTCGCTGAAGTACCTAATTCAAGAATCGGGAACAAGTCTGTGAGGTAGTCACGCAAAATGTTACCTGTGACAGAGATTGTGTCTTTGCCACGAATGATGCGCTCTAGCGTGTAACGCATCGCACGTGTTTGAGACATGATCTGGATATCTAAACCAGTGGTGTCGTGATCTTTTAAGTACTTAGTTACTTTCTTGATCAATTCAGCTTCGTGAGGACGGTACTCATCTAACCAGAACACTGCTGGAGTATTTGATTGACGTGCACGAGTCACTGCTAACTTCACCCAATCTCTGATTGGAGCGTCTTTCACTTGGCACATGCGCCAAATATCGCCTTCTTCCACATTCTGCTCAAGCAACACAGTGCCATCCAAAGTCACAATGCGTGCAACGCCTGGCTCTGAGATTTCAAAAGTCTTGTCGTGTGAACCGTACTCTTCAGCTTGCTGAGCCATCAAGCCAACGTTTGGTACGCTGCCCATGGTCACTGGATCAAAGTTGCCGTGTGTCTTACAGAAGTTGATCATCTCTTGATAGATACGAGCAAATGTTGATTCTGGCATCACCGCTTTGGTATCTTTCAAACGGCCATCAGCACCCCACATCTTGCCGCCTGCACGAATCATCGCTGGCATAGAGGCATCAACGATAACGTCGTTAGGTGAGTGAAGGTTGGTGATACCTTTGGCAGAATCCACCATCGCTAATTCTGGGTTGTGCTCATGACAGGCGTGCAAATCGTTGATGATTTCTTCACGCTTAGAGCTTGGCAAGCTGGCAATCTTCTCGTACACGCTACTTAACCCGTTATTAGCGTTCACGCCTAATTGCTTGAACAACTCACCATGCTTATCAAAAGCAGTTTTGTAGAAAATCTTCACAGCGTGACCGAACACGATTGGGTGTGACACCTTCATCATGGTCGCTTTCACGTGCAATGAGAACATCACGCGTGTTTCATACGCGTCTTGAATCTCGTCTTCGTAGAACTTGCACAGAGCTTTTTTGCTCATGTACATGCTGTCGATGATCTCGCCTTCTAAAAGAGACACTTTTTCTTTTAGAACAATTGTCTTGCCTGACTTGGTCACCAAATCCATGCGCACATCACAAGCATGAGGCATGACCATTGATTTTTCGCTGGAGTAGAAGTCGCCACCGTGCATATGAGACACGTGAGTTCTTGAAGCCTGACTCCACTTACCCATAGAGTGTGGGTTCTTGCGTGCATAACGCTTCACAGCTGCTGGTGCGCGACGGTCTGAGTTACCTTCACGAAGCACTGGGTTCACTGCGCTACCCAAGCACTTTGAGTAACGTGCACGAATCGCTTTTTCTTCTTCGGTTTGTGGGTTCTCTGGGTAGTCAGGAATCTTATAACCCTGAGCTTGCAATTCTTTGATCGCAGTTGTTAACTGACCCAAGGCTGCAGAAATGTTTGGCAGCTTGATGATGTTTGTATCAGGCAATAAAGTTAATTTGCCTAATTCGCTTAAATTATTTGGAACTTTTTGTTCGTCTGAGAGGTAGTCTGGAAATTCAGCAAGGATTCGGGCTGCAACAGAGATATCACTTTCAACAACTTCAATATTTGCTGGTGCCGTGAAAGTTCTGATGATCGGTAAAAAGGCAGCAGTTGCTAAATATGGGGCTTCATCTGTCAATGTATAGATGATCGTAGATTTTTCCTTGCTCATTCTTCTTTGTCCTCTTTTTATATGTAGGTCTGATACTCAAGGTGTAGCAAATTCGAAGGCGATTTTAATCGCCGAATCTTTGATTATCCTTACCTATTTGAGCTAAGTAAAACCCTGCGCCCTGATTTTTAATCAAAATAGGCCCGCAAAATAGGTAAAAGCCCTGATAAAACAGGGCTTTTACGGGGGATTAGGGCCTTTTTTGTCTTAAGTCAAAATAACCTTTTTCGTTGCCGCCATAAAAAGTTGAGCGGTCATAAGGGTTTAATGCTGCGTTTTGGGCAAAACGCTCAAGCAGATCAGGGTTGGAGATATATAGTCTGCCAAAAGCCACGGCATCAGCTTGACCTGAGCTCACTGCTGCCTCAGCGCTGTCTCGATCGTATCCACCAGCCATGATGACCTTGCCCTTGAAAAGTTTTTTGAACAATTCGGAAGTGCTTGGCACATCCTTGGCCACTTCATCATTGCCACCGGCACTGGTGGAGCGTGGTTCAATCATGTGCAAGTAGGCTAGATTCAGTGGATTCAATTGCTCGATCACATGCGTGAACAAACCAACTGGGTCTTTGTCTGACATGTCATTGAAAGTGCCATAAGGAGAGAGGCGCACACCCACACGGTCGCTACCCCATACCTGGATGACTTGATCAAGCACTTCTAATAACAAACGTGTGCGATTGGCAAAGCTGCCGCCATATTGGTCTTGGCGTTGATTGCTAGAGTCTTGTAAAAACTGATCCAATAAATAACCATTGGCCGCATGCACCTCAACACCATCAAAGCCAGCTTGCTTAGCAACAGT
>JBJOKN010000167.1:0-2727 GCA_046046075.1 Pseudomonadota bacterium | reverse complement strand
GGTGTGATGGAGTTGGCTGATTTGGTGGTCATCAATAAAGTTGATTTGGACCCAGATGCTGCAACCAGAGCGCAAGTTCAAATCATGAGCTCATTGCGCTTATTCAGCATGCACGGCAATCCTGAGCACGCTCACCATGATGAAACTCTTTGGCATCCAAAGGTGATGCGCATGAGCGCCTTGAAGTCTGAGGGCATCACTGAATTTTGGGACACGGTCAACACATTCAAAGATATTCAGAGCAAGCACGGTCATTTAGCACTGAGAAGAAAACAACAAGCCCAAGCCTGGATGTGGGAACGCATCGAAGCGGGTTTAAGGCAAAACTTCAAGGCCAATGCTCAAGTACAAAAGCTATTACCAGAATTAAGTGAAGCAGTGAATCAGGGAACGATGGCAGCTTCAGTGGCAGCCAGAAGATTATTAGATTTAATGAAATAAAGATTGAGAAACAAGGGAGAGCATTTTATGCACGACATCATCAAACAACTAGAAGCCAAGCGTGAGCAGGCTCGCCTCGGCGGCGGTCAAAAGCGCATCAATGCCCAGCATGGCAAAGGCAAATTAACAGCCCGTGAGCGCATTGAGTTGTTATTAGACGAAGGCTCATTTGAAGAATGGGACATGTTCGTTGAACATCGTTGTACAGACTTTGGTATGGCCAACGAATCTGTGCCTGGTGATGGTGTAGTGACTGGTTACGGCATGATCAATGGTCGCTTGACCTTTGTTTATTCACAGGACTTCACAGTGTTCGGCGGTTCTTTGTCTGAAGCCCATGCTGAAAAGATTTGTAAAGTCATGGACCAAGCCATGAAAGTCGGCGCTCCAGTGATTGGTTTAAATGACTCAGGCGGCGCACGTATTCAAGAGGGCGTGGCATCTTTGGGTGGATATGCGGAGATTTTCCAGCGCAACGTGTCTGCTTCAGGCGTGATTCCGCAAATCTCTTTGATCATGGGTCCTAGTGCTGGTGGTGCGGTGTATTCACCAGCATTGACTGACTTTATTTTCATGGTCAAAGACAGTTCATACATGTTCGTGACAGGTCCTGAAGTTGTGAAGACTGTGACACATGAAGAAGTAACTGCAGAAGAGTTGGGCGGTGCCATGACTCATTCGACCAAATCAGGTGTCTGTGATCGTGCATTTGAAAATGATGTTGAAGCGATTTTGATGTTGCGTCGCTTCTTTAACTACCTACCGTTATCCAACAAAGAAAAACCACCTGTGCGTAAAGGTGCTGACTCAGCAGAGCGATTGGATTACTCTCTGGACACATTGGTGCCAGATAATGCCAATAAGCCATATGACATGCATGAGCTCATCATCAAAACAGTTGATGATGGCGACTTCTTTGAGATTCAACCTGACTATGCGAAAAATATCATCATTGGTTTTGCTCGCATCGAAGGTCAAACTGTCGGTATCGTTGCTAACCAACCCTTGGTCTTGGCTGGTTGCTTGGACATCAAATCATCAATCAAAGCAGCGCGTTTCGTGCGCTTCTGCGATGCCTTCAATATCCCAGTCGTTACTTTTGTTGACGTACCAGGATTCATGCCAGGTACTTCGCAAGAATACGGCGGCATCATCAAACACGGCGCCAAATTGTTGTATGCCTACGCAGAATGTACCGTACCAAAGATCACAGTGATCACACGCAAAGCTTATGGTGGTGCGTATGACGTGATGGCTTCAAAACACCTTAGAGGTGATGTGAACTTTGCCTGGCCTTCAGCTGAAATCGCGGTGATGGGACCAAAAGGTGCTGTTGAGATTATTTTCCGTGAAGAAAAAGGTGATCCTGCCAAGTTGGCTGAGCGTGAAGCAGAGTACAAAGCCAAGTTCGCTAATCCATTTGTGGCTGGTCGTCGTGGTTACATTGATGATGTGATCATGCCTCATGAAACTCGTAAACGTGTCGCTAGATCTTTGGCCATGCTCAAAGACAAGGATATTGAAAATCCTTGGCGCAAACACGGCAACATTCCCCTTTAATCGATTAGGACAAGAACATGTTTAAGAAGATTCTGATTGCTAACCGTGGTGAAATTGCATGCCGCGTGATTAAAACTGCTCGCAAGATGGGCATCAAAACTGTGGCTGTTTACTCTGAAGCTGATCGTGACGCGCGTCACGTAGAACTTGCTGATGAAGCGGTCTGTATTGGTCCAGCACCATCACGCGAATCCTATTTGGTGATGGACAACATCATCAAGGCTTGTAAAGACACTGGAGCTGAAGCGGTTCATCCAGGTTATGGTTTCTTATCTGAGAATGAGGCATTTGCTAAGCGCTTAGAAGAAGAGGGCATCACTTTCATTGGTCCTAAGCATTACTCCATCGCTGCGATGGGTGACAAGATCGCTTCAAAGAAATTAGCCAACGAAGCTAAGGTCAATACCATCCCTGGTTACAACGATGCGATTGATACACCTGAAGCTGCAGTAGAAATTGCCAAAGGCATTGGTTATCCAGTAATGATCAAAGCATCTGCTGGTGGTGGCGGTAAAGGTTTGCGCGTTGCATTCAACGATAAAGAAGCTTTTGAAGGTTTCTCTGCATGTAAGAACGAAGCGCGTAATAGCTTTGGTGATGATCGTGTGTTCATTGAGAAATTCGTTGAAGAGCCACGTCATATTGAAATTCAGGTATTGGGTGATGCTCATGGTAACGCTGTGTACCTATGGGAGCGTGAGTGCTCGATTCAGCGTCGTCACCAAA
>JBJOKN010000166.1:0-2755 GCA_046046075.1 Pseudomonadota bacterium | reverse complement strand
TCAGTGATGAGTATCACTTTTGCAGTATTTTCTTTGAATGGATTGGTGGCAAAGTCAAAATGATCTGGCAACGCCATTTCCTGAAACTTCAATCCACTGAATCTCAATAAATCAAAGAATTTCTTTGGATTACCTAAGCCTGCTGCTGCCAATATCTGTTTCTCAATAGGCTCGTCGGGGTTCAAAAGTTGGGTGATGTCATTCAAAGCCATCCGATGGGATGGTGATCTGAGTTGATAAAGTTGATCAGTTTTAACGGACAGTTCAAAGTTAGGAGCGTCCTGAAAGAAAATCGGTACACCTTCAGAATTGGTGGTTTCAGGGCTGGCGATGTTCAAGGTGAAGTCGCGGGCGCGATCAGATTTTTCTCTAAGTGGTCCTGCAGGCATCAACCATTGATTACCTTCCCCTCTCGCATCACGCACCACTAACTCAATGTCTCTGCCACCTTCTCTGGCCGGCCAACGTTTGAGTTGGTAATGCTGTAAGCCATCATCACTGATGATCACGTTCACCTCGGGGTATTTGATCAGTAACGCTTTTGCTGCTTTGACACGATGACTGTGAACCATGATGGGGGTTTGTTGATGGGCTAATTGCTGAGCCATGTAGCATGGCTCGTCACCGTGTTCACTGGGCAATGATTCTGGTGTGACTTCCTCGGGTGCTAACTTTAGATTCGATGAATCACTTTGATAGCCTCTAGAAATAATGCCTGGTTTAAAACCATGAGAGTGCAACACTTTTGCAATGGCCAAAACAGTTGGAGTTTTACCTGTGCCGCCCACACGAATGTTTCCAACAATCACCAGTGGCACTGGAATCGAACTGCTTTTGAGTATGCCCAAGGCATAAAGAGCTTTTCTGAGATTTGTTAAGCAGCTAAAGATAATTGATACAGGCCATAGCAAGAGAGCTTTTAAACCTCTTTTTTCCCAAAATGCAGGTGCTTGCGTGTGTTTGTTTTGGCTCATGGTGCCAATGCTACTTTGACTTTGATTGGGTGGCAAACACGATATTCGGCAAATTTGCATTGCGTGCTGCCTCCATCACTTGCATGACGGCTTGATGAGGCGCTTTACCATCTGCAGCAATGATCACCACCGGACCATTATCGCCACCGGTATTTTTGGCAGACTGACTCAGGCTTTGTGCCAACTGATCAATGGCCACTCGTCTTCCATCAATGGCTACTCGACCATCTGATGAAATCGCCACAGAAATATCTTTTGGTTTACTTTTTGATGCAGCCCCTTCAGCGGCTGGTAAGGTGATGGATAACTCTTGATAGCGAGTGAAGGTGGTGGAGATCATCAAGAAAATCAAAATCACCAGCAGAACATCGATGAAAGCAATTAAATTGATTTCAGGAGCTTGTTGTTGACTGTTAGGGGAGCTTGATTTTCCTGAGGAAAAAAGGCTGCGATTATTTTGACGAAAAAGCATGACGGCTCAATCAAATGCTATTCAAGTGAGCGAGTAATTTCTTTGCTGCTGCATCACACTCACGTTGGCGCTTTTCGGCCATTGCTTTGAGTCCTCTCCAACCTGCATATGCTGGAATTGCAATCAACAAGCCGAAGGCTGTGTTGTACAAAGCAATCGAAATACCATTGGCCAATTGTTGAGGATTGGCACCAACACCTTGATGGCTGCCAAAAATTTCAATCATGCCAACAACCGTGCCAAATAATCCTAAAAGAGGAGCGATCGTTGCAATCGTTGCTAGGGCACCCAAATAGCGTTCTAACAAAATAGTGACAGACTCAGCAGCATCTTGCATGGCTGCAATGATTTTTTCTTCTGAGCCACCTTGTGCTTTTTCTAAGAGGGCTGCCGCCAAAATCTGTCCAAGGGGTGCCGCATCTGATAATGCTTTTGTTGCATCCTGAGCGGTTTTGGGCTGTTTTAGAGCGCCAGAACTGGCCAACTGGATAGCGCCTTCCAATAACTGTGGTGGGGTGATCCGTTTGGCCTGTAAAAACCAAATTCTTTCGAAAAGAATGGCTAAAGCGAGGATGGATGTGAGTAATAAAGGCCAAACTGGCCAGCCAGCGGCAATAAGAATTGTGTACATACCCTATACTTTAAACGATGGAGTTGTGGCGGTATCAATGCTCGGTTGGAAAAAGCATCAAGCTTGTGGATAACTATGTGAAAAACTTTCTTTAAGTTGCTCGCTAAGCCCTTGATTCTTTGTTGTAGGCGCAAATTTTCAAAAAATGTAAGTTAAATAATATGTTTAAAATCAAATACTTGTATGAGTTTAATTGGTTTTAATTGGAGTTTGGGGTGGCTGCCCCAGTTTTTAATTGGTCCTGTGGATAGTTATTAACCGCGAAGCCATATAGTTACTAATTTGACGTGAATAAATGACCGAAATATCAAAAGAAATTATTGGGGTTGGAGATCTGAACCGCGCCATTGCCAGTGTTTTGGAAGATGGCATTGGTAGTGTTTGGGTTCGAGGGGAGATTTCTAACTTCAAGGCTTATGAAAGCGGACATTGGTATTTTTCTTTGAAGGATGCCGAGGGTCAAATTCGCTGCGTCATGTTCCGCGGTAGAAATGGTCAAGTGGGTTTTGTGCCCAAAGAAGGTGACTTGGTTGAAGTGGCCGCTAACATTTCTGTGTATGTCCCACGTGGCGATCTTCAGTTAAACGTTGGCATGATGCGCAGAGCTGGCCAGGGTGGTTTGTATGAAGCCTTTTTAAAACTCAAAGAGAAGTTGGGCAAAGAAGGTCTGTTTGATGA
>JBJOKN010000165.1:0-3535 GCA_046046075.1 Pseudomonadota bacterium | reverse complement strand
GATCGTCTATTGGGCTTCCCAGACGTATCTAAAGTATGTATGTTGCAGTCATTCCACCAAGCTTCAGAGCAGTTCGAGATTCTTTTCAACAAGAAGAAACTAGACGCTATGCCTGCTGAATTGCGTGCCATGATCAACGTAGCTGTTCAAGCTTCTTCAGCTGAAATGAGCTGGAAAGCCATCGATCGCTACTCAAAAGACTATATTGAGATGCAACAGAAGCAGGGTGTTAAGTTCTACAAGACTCCTGACCCAGTATTGCGTGCTCAGTTGGCCTCTTGGGACAAGATCATTGCTGCTAAATCAGCAGAAAATGCTGATTTCAAGCGTGTTCTTGAGTCTATGCGTACGTTTGCTCAGCGTGCTTGCCGCTGGCAGAACGACACGAACGTTGATTACAAGATGGCTTACAACCATTACTTCGGACCTAAGAAGGCTCCAGCTAAGTCATAATCAGCGGTTCTTGATGTAAAATAGACACCCACCCCTTCAAACGGGTGGGTGTTTGTTGTTTTACTCGTAAAAAATAATAAGAGAGACATATGCAAAAAATCCTTTTAACGGTGGATAAGATTTCCACCAGAGCGGGTCAGTTCTCAGCAATCACAGTGGTGCTTTTGACCGCACTGATCTGTTGGGAAGTTTTTAATCGATACGCTTTTAATAATCCCCATGACTGGGTGTTTGATATCACTTATATGCTCTACGGCATTATGTTCATGATGGCAGGTGCTTATACCCTGTCTAAAAATGGACACGTGAGGGGTGACGTTCTTTATGGATTTTTTAAACCAAGAACACAGGCACTATTTGATTTAATTCTTTACTTTGTATTCTTTATCCCAGGCATCATCGCCTTGGTTTATGCCGGTATTCACTTTGCAGGGGAGTCATTAGCTATTAATGAGCATACGACTCAAACTGCTAATGGCCCTCCCATTTGGCCGTTCAAAATGATCATTCCAATTGCGGGCGGTCTTCTGCTCTTGCAGGGTTTGGTTGAAATTATTCGCTGCATCATTTGCCTTCAAACAGGTGAATGGCCTAAGCGTGAGCATGACGTTGAAGAAGTAGACGTTGATAAATTAAAAGCCATGGTCAGCCATGAAGATGAAAAGAAGGGTGCTTAACCATGCGTAAGGAACTTTATTTCGGTTTTAGCATCATGGCCGCGATTGTGATTGGTACATTTATCGCTATGCCATCTTTCTCAGATATGACCAATGGTCATTTGGGTTTATTGATGCTCAGTTTGGTGGTCGTTGCCATCATGTTAGGTTTCCCAACAGCCTTTACTCTCATGGGTATGGGTATGATTTTTGCCTTGCTAGCTTTCTTAAGCCAGGGTGAAGGAACTGCTCAAGCTGTGGATCGTACTCTTTCACTGATGGTGCAAAGAGCCTTCTCTGTGATGACCAATGACGTCTTGATTTCAATTCCGTTATTTGTGTTCATGGGCTATTTGGTCGAACGTGCCAATTTGATTGAAAAGCTGTTCAAGAGCTTGCATTTGGCCTTGGCGAGAGTTCCAGGTGCCCTAGCTGTTGCAACTTTGGTCACCTGTGCGATTTTCGCTACAGCAACCGGTATTGTGGGAGCTGTGGTTACCTTGATGGGTTTGTTGGCTTTGCCATCTATGTTGAAGGCTGGTTATAGCGTCAAGCTCTCAGCTGGCGCGATCACAGCAGGCGGTTGCTTAGGTATTTTGATTCCGCCATCAGTCATGTTGATTGTGTATGGTGCCACTGCTGGTGTATCAGTTGTTAAGTTGTACGCCGGTGCTTTCTTCCCAGGCATCATGTTGGCAACTTTGTACATTGGTTATGTGATCATCGTCGCTAAAATCAAACCTGAGCTTGCTCCACCAATGGCTGACGTTGATCGTTTAGTTCCTTTGACGCCTCCATCAGAAATTTTGGCTAAATACAGCCAGCGCGCTCTACCTGGTTTGTTAGCGGTGATGAAGGGTCGTGCAGCAAGCAATATGAGCTTGGGTGAATTGTTCAAACAGTTCATGATCATTATTGGCCCATTGGTCTTCTTTGCAGTTGTTATGACAGCTATGTATGGCGTCGCAACCAAGCCTGTTGAAGTCTCTGTAATGACTGAGATGGTCAGCGATGGCGGCATGATGAGTTTGGAGTCTGCAGAGGATTCACCTCAACCTCAAGCTGATGGCGTGGCTTTGCCTCCGGGTGCAGAAGAGGATGTTGAGGAAGCTAAACCAGCAGCCACAAACATGGCATCAACTGGTGTATCAGAAATCCCAACGGGTGATGGCGCCGCTGCAGAGCGTGCCCCTGTACCACTTTGGTATTGGATTACATTGGGTATTGGCTTAGTGATTGGCGCCATCTTCTATTACACCTTGACAGTCAAGCGCTTAGAAATCTTCAAAATGCTTTTGGGATCATTCTTCCCACTAGCAGCCTTGATTTTGGTGGTGCTGGGTGCGATTGTGTTTGGTTTGGCGACTCCTACTGAAGCGGCTGCTTTAGGATCTTTTGGTGGCTTCGCTTTGGCATGGGCTTACAAACAGCTCAATATGGAAGTTGTTAAAGAGTCCGTCTTCTTGACAGCCAAAACAAGTGCCATGGTTTGCTGGTTGTTTGTTGGTTCTTCCATCCAAGAATTGATTGAGAAGTGGGTATTGGGTCTTGGTTTGAGCAAGATTGAGTTCTTGATTCTTTCTCAAGTCATCATCTTCTTGTTGGGTTGGCCATTGGAATGGACTGAGATCATTGTGATTTTCATGCCAATCTTTATTCCACTATTGGTTCATTTCCAAGTTGATCCATTGTTCTTCGGTTTGTTGGTCGCTCTGAACCTTCAGACAGCATTCTTGTCACCACCTGTGGCAATGGCAGCTTTCTATCTTAAAGGCGTTGCTCCACCGCATGTGACCCTCAACCAGATTTTTGCAGGCATGATGCCGTTCATGGCAATCCAAGTTCTTGCACTTGTCTTGTTGTATGCTTTCCCAGCGATTGGTATGTGGTTGCCGAGCGTGCTTTACAGTTAAAAAACTGCTCAGCTCAGTTAACAAACCCCGCTTTTTGCGGGGTTTGTTTTTAATGTATGTAAAATACCGACTTCATTTAAAGATAATGAAGCAAAGGTATTTAATCAGAAGTTTGCCCGAGTGACGAAATAGGTAGACGTAAGGGATTTAAAATCCCTCGGCTTAAACAGCCGTGCCGGTTCGATTCCGGCCTCGGGCACCACTCATCGAATCACAGTTAAGTGACTCAAGAAAAACAAAAAGCCCCTGATAATTCATTTATCAGGGGCTTTATCTTTTTAAAACTTGTTGTTAAAGCAAATTTTTCAAGCTACTTACAACAATTACTTCTTTGCTGGCTCAGCCGCTGGTGCTGCAGGAGCGGCAGGTGCGCCTGGTGCAGCTGCTGGCTTTTTGTCTTCAACGTGAACAGCCTCAGCGCCATGCTTTTCGCCACCCATATCGATGTCGCCATCACCAGTTACAAGTAAATAACCTGTAGCGGCCACTAAAACTAAAACCATGATTGCGATT
>JBJOKN010000164.1:0-2757 GCA_046046075.1 Pseudomonadota bacterium | reverse complement strand
CAATTTGTCTCTTTTCTTGACGAACGAGAATCTCTGGTGAAGATCCAACAATCTGGTGATCGCCAAAATCATACAAATACATATAGGGTGATGGATTCAATGAGCGCAAGGCGCGATACAAAGACAAAGGTGAGTCACTGAATGGCTGACTGATTCTTTGACCAATCACGACTTGCATGCAGTCTCCAGCCAAAATGTATTCTTTGGTGCGTTTCACGGCATCCATGAAATCTGCTTTACCAAAGCGACGAATCGCTTCTGTTTTTGCAGAAGCACCATTGCTTGGTTTTTTAACCGGTGCATCAAGGCTGGCCAATAATTCTTTTAATCTCTTCTCGGCAGCGTCATAAGATGATGGCTCTTGAGGATTAGCGTACACAATCAGATACAACTTACCTGCCAAGTTATCAATCACAGCCAATTCTTCTGTCAGCATCAACTGAATGTCAGGAGTATTGATTTCATCAGGTAAGGAGTTTTTTGCTAAGCGAGGTTCGATGTAACGAATCGTGTCGTAGCCAAAGTAGCCAGCCAAGCCGCCGCAAAATCTTGGCAGGCCATCTTGAAGGAATACTTTGAAGCGAGCGTGATAACTGGCAATAAAGTCCAGCGGGTTGCCGTGATCAGTTTCAACTACCTTGCCATCAGTGATGACTTGGGTGATTGTGTTGGTGGGACCACCAGTGACCTTGATGAGAGTTTTAGCTTGTAAACCAATGATGGAGTAGCGACCAAAGCGTTCACCACCCACCACGGACTCTAATAAAAATGTATTGCTTGAGCCGTGAGCTTGCGTGAGTTTTAAATACAAAGATAAAGGCGTCTCTAAATCTGCAGAAACCTCAGATACCAATGCCACACGGTTATAGCCCTGTTTTGCCAGGGCATCGAAGTCTTGTCGTTGCATCAGACTTTTCCTAATTCCTCACGCATCTTGTCGATGATCGCTTTGTAATCAGGTTTGCCAAAAATAGCAGATCCAGCAACAAACGTATCAGCACCAGCAGCAGCAATTTCACGGATGTTGTCGACTTTTACGCCACCATCTACCTCTAAACGAATCTTGCGACCAGTTTTAGCTTCATAAGCTTGAAGCTTGGCTTTGGTTTCGCGTAATTTGTCTAAGGTGCTTGGAATGAATGATTGACCGCCAAATCCAGGATTGACTGACATCAATAAGACCAAGTCGATTTTATCTAGAACATGATCTAAGTGAAACAATGGGGTCGCTGGGTTAAATACCAAGCCAGCTTGGCAACCGCTGTCCTTGATCAAGCCCAAAGTTCTATCTACATGAGAGCTGGCTTCTGGGTGAAAGCTGATCATGTTCGCGCCCGCCTTAGCAAAGTCAGGAACAATGCGGTCCACAGGCTGCACCATCAAGTGCACATCAATACAGGCAGGCTGGCCGTTTTTAACCGCGTGAGAGCGAATAGCCTCACATACCAAAGGGCCAATCGTTAAATTAGGCACGTAATGGTTATCCATCACGTCAAAGTGAATCCAGTCAGCCCCAGCAGCCAAGACATTGCTAACTTCCTCGCCCAGGCGAGCAAAGTCCGCAGACAGAATAGAGGGGGCAATCAGGTATGAATTTGGGGTATTTAAATTAGCCATAGTGTGATTCTATCGTGGACTGGCTTGCAGTAGCGTGTTCTATAGCGGAGAATCATGAATATGGATCAACATCAATTCAGCGTTCAGGTCAAAGTGACCTACTTGCCAGAGGAATCAGATGCCGAAAATCGGCAATTTGCCTTCGCTTACACCATCACCATCAAAAATACGGGGCAGATACCAGCTCAGTTAATTGCTAGGCATTGGATCATCACCAATGGGGATGAAGAAGTAGAAGAAGTTAGGGGTTTGGGGGTGGTTGGTCAGCAGCCTTTGTTGCGACCAGGAGAGCAGTTTGAGTACACCAGTTGGGCGACTTTACCGACCCCGATGGGCACGATGAGGGGTGAATTTTTCTGTGTCAGTGAAGATGCGCAGTTTTTTCAAACGCCGATTCCAGAATTCGCCTTGGTCATGCCCCGCACACTCCATTAATTAAATTCTAAATCCTTCTTATTTGTCTTTTCGACCCATCATGGTCCAAACCACAATGATCACAAACAATACAAGGGCAGCACCTGCTTCAATTGCAAATAACAACATGGGATATTGGTCAAATAAATCACTCAATGGGCAGCTCCTTTTGCTTGAGTCTGGTGTTCATCACTCAGGTATTGGTATCAAGAGGTTTTTATCATACGGGCTTTTAATGGCTTTTGCATTGGCATTGATTTCTTGTGCCAGTGCTCCCGAGTACAAACCAAAACCTGTGGCAAAAAGTAGCTCGGTCAGTTCAAGCGGATATTCATCATCGGTGGCTAAATTGATCAATGCCTCATGGAATGATTTGCCTGGTTGGTATGACGATGATTTAACAGCTGCGTGGCCGGCTTGGAAAAGAAGTTGTGAAGGATTGGTCAGACGCAATCCAAGTGGCTTGGACTGGAAGTCAGTTTGCAATTCTGCCAATCGAGTCAATGGATCTAGCAATCAATCGATTCGTGATTTTTTTGAGTCTCACATGAAAGTCATGGAGATCAGACATCAAGATGGGCCAAGAGCAGGAAGTTCACAAGGTTTGGTCACTGGTTATTACGAGCCATACTTGAACGGCTCTCGTCAGAGGGGTGGGGTTTATCAAACACCGATTCATCGATACCCAGATGCTTGGAAAAAACGTAAACCACCTGAATTACCAAC
>JBJOKN010000163.1:0-5112 GCA_046046075.1 Pseudomonadota bacterium | reverse complement strand
TCTTCAGGCGGCTTGTTTGGCGCAGCGGGTTCTGCCAACTTCTTGTCTCGCGTGACAGCTATTTTTGCCACAATCTTCTTCTTGTCTACCTTAGGCATCACTTTATTTGGTTCAAACAAGTCACAAAATGCAGGTGTTTTATCAGGCACCAGCGCTCCTGTGACCCCTCCAGCTGCTGAGGTGCCTGCACCAGCAACAGCTACACCTGGCGCACCAGTCGCTCCAGTGACCGGTTCTGGTCAAAATGTCCCTAGATAAGTTCCAAGAATTCTGAAAAAACCCCTCTAGAGAGACGGCAATAAGCTAAAATCTAAGGGTTTTACCGTATGCCGTCGTGGTGGAATTGGTAGACACGCTATCTTGAGGGGGTAGTGGCGTAAAGCTGTGCGAGTTCGAGTCTCGCCGACGGCACCAAACAGGGGGTTTTGCCGCTTGTCAGAAAGCTGCAAGACCAATTAGTGAAAATATGTAAGTGAAACTTAGAGTTACGAATTGGAACGCTCTTGAACTTAGAAGCTTATTTTCCCGTTTTACTATTCATCCTAGTGGGGATTGGTGTCGGCCTTGCTCCCATGGGC
This sequence comes from Pseudomonadota bacterium, assembly GCA_046046075.1. GTDB lineage: Bacteria > Pseudomonadota > Gammaproteobacteria > Burkholderiales > Burkholderiaceae > Polynucleobacter. The sequence continues at coordinate 4,534 of JBJOKN010000163.1, read as the reverse complement.
CTTGGCAAACTGCTCGGAGCTAACAAGCCCGACGCTGAAAAAATCTCACCTTACGAGTGCGGATTCGACGCATACGAAGATGCACGCATGAAGTTTGATGTGCGTTACTACTTGATTGCCATCCTTTTCATCCTATTTGACCTAGAAACAGCATTTTTATTCCCTTGGGGCGTGGCTTTGTCTGAAATCGGCTGGCCTGGCTACATATCTATGGTTATTTTCTTGTTGGAATTCGTGATTGGCTTTGCCTACATCTGGAAGAAGGGCGCCCTTAACTGGGAGTAACGATAAAACATGGCTATTGAAGGTATCTTAAAAGAAGGTTTTGTCACAACATCAGCTGATAAGCTCATTAACTGGACGAGAACAGGTTCTCTTTGGCCAATGACTTTTGGTTTGGCATGTTGTGCGGTTGAAATGATGCACGCAGGTGCATCTCGTTATGACTTGGACCGCTTCGGTGTTGTGTTCAGACCATCACCGCGTCAATCTGACTTGATGATCGTCGCAGGTACTTTATGTAACAAGATGGCACCAGCTTTGCGCAAGGTGTATGACCAGATGCCTGAGCCACGTTGGGTGATCTCGATGGGGTCATGCGCCAATGGTGGCGGTTACTACCATTACTCTTATTCTGTGGTGCGCGGTTGCGACCGCATCGTTCCTGTGGACGTTTATGTACCAGGGTGTCCTCCAACTGCTGAAGCTTTGATGTACGGCATCATTCAATTGCAAGCCAAGATCAAGCGCACCAGCACGATTGCGAGAAAGGCCTGATATGTCAGACACTCTATCCGTGCTGAAAGAGCGCCTAGAAAAAGTATTAGGCAAAAAAGTTTCTCGTTTGCACGAAGCTCTTGGCGAACTTACTTTGGTGGTGCGTGCAGAAGATTATTTTGAAGTGGCAAAAACTTTAAGAGATGAGCCAAGTTTAGGCTTTGATCAGTTGATGGATCTTTGTGGCGTTGACTACAGTGAGTATGACAACTCAACTTGGGAAGGCCCTCGTTTTGCTGCTGTGAGTCACTTATTGTCTGTGAAACATAACTGGCGTTTGCGTCTTCGCGTGTTTGCACCAGTGGATCATTTCCCATTGGTGGCATCTGTTACACCAATTTGGAATTCAGCTAACTGGTTTGAGCGTGAAGCCTTTGACTTGTATGGCATCTTGTTCGATGGCCATGATGATTTGCGCCGCATTTTGACGGACTATGGCTTCATCGGTCATCCGTTCAGAAAAGATTTCCCAATCTCTGGCAACGTAGAAATGCGTTACGACCCAGAGCAAAAGAGAGTTATTTATCAACCTGTCACGATTGATCCTCGCGAGGTAACACCTCGAGTGATCCGCGAAGAAAGCTACGGTTCTTAATCATGGCTGATATTAAAAATTACACCCTGAACTTTGGCCCACAGCACCCAGCCGCTCACGGCGTGTTGCGTTTGGTTTTGGAGTTAGATGGTGAAGTGATTCAGCGCTCAGACCCGCACATTGGTTTGTTGCATCGTGCCACTGAGAAATTAGCCGAAACAAGAACTTGGGTACAAAACGTTCCATACATGGATCGTTTGGACTACGTTTCAATGATGGCCAACGAGCACGCTTATGTGATGGCAATTGAAAAGCTTTTGCAAATTGAAGTTCCAGAGCGTGCGCAATATATCCGTGTGATGTATGACGAGATCACTCGTTTGCTCAATCACTTGTTGTGGATTGGCTGTCACGGATTGGACGTGGGTGCGATGGCGGAAAAAGCTGTGAAGAAATTGAACGAAAACCGTCAAGGTTCTTTGTTGGATTTCATTGAAGATTTCACTAACAGATTTCCAAAGTATGTCGACGAATATGAAACTCTGTTAACCGATAACCGTATTTGGAAGCAGCGTTTGGTTGGTATTGGCGTGGTCTCCCCAGAGCGTGCATTGCAGCTTGGTTTTACAGGTGCCATGTTGCGTGGTTCAGGTATTGAGTGGGATTTGCGTAAGAAGCAACCGTACGAGGTTTACAGCAAATTAGATTTTGATATTCCTGTGGGCGTTAATGGCGACTCTTATGATCGTTACTTGGTGCGTGTTGAAGAGATGCGCCAGTCAAACAAAATCATTCAGCAGTGCGTTAAATGGCTCAGAGCTAATCCTGGTCCTGTGATGAGTGATAACCACAAAGTCACAAGTCCAAAGCGTGTGGACATGAAGTCCAACATGGAAGAATTGATTCACCACTTCAAACTGTTCACTGAAGGTATTCACGTACCTGCGGGCGAGGCTTATGCTGCCGTTGAACATCCAAAGGGTGAGTTTGGTATTTATGCAATTTCTGATGGCGCTAACAAACCTTACCGTTTGAAGATTCGTGCTCCAGGTTTTGTGCATTTATCAGCTTTAGATGAGATGGCAAAAGGTCATATGTTGGCCGATGCTGTAACGATTATTGGTACGCAGGACATTGTGTTCGGCGAGATTGACCGCTAACAGGATAAGAGAATATATGTTGTCCCCACAAGCTCGCGCTGAAATCAATCGCAATATTGCCAAGTATCCGGCCGATCAAAAACAATCTGCTGTGATGGCGGCTTTGGTGGTTGCTCAAGATCAATATGGTTGGGTAACACCTGAGTCAATCGAAGAGATTGCTGCCATTCTAGAAATGCCACCGATTGCTGTTCAAGAGGTTGCAACGTTCTACAACATGTATGACACCAAGCCTGTTGGCAAATTCAAATTAGCGGTTTGTACTAATTTGCCATGTGAGCTTTCTGGTGGCACTCGTGCAGGTGAGTATTTAAAGAAAAAATTAGGCATCGATTACAACGAGACAACGCCATGCGGCACTTTCACTCTAAAAGAGGGTGAGTGCATGGGTGCTTGTGGTGATGCACCTGTGGCGATTGTGAACAATAAAACCATGTGTAGTTTTATGAGCAATGAAAAATTAGACGCTTTGATTGATGAACTAAAAGCCAAAGCAAATGCAGCTGGAGGTGCAGCATGACCAGTTTGCACACACGTCATATTCAGCCTTTGATCCTTGCGGGTCTTAATGGCGACAACTGGCGCTTAAAAGATTACGTGGCGCGCGGTGGTTATGCGCAGCTCAAAAGAATTTTGACTGAGGGCATCACGCCAGAAGCGGTGATTGCAGAAGTAAAAGCCTCTGGTCTGCGTGGCCGAGGTGGTGCAGGTTTCCCAACAGGTTTGAAGTGGAGCTTCATGCCGCGTCAGTTTCCTGGCGATAAATACTTGGTGTGTAATACCGACGAAGGCGAGCCTGGCACATTCAAAGACCGCGACATCATGCGTTACAACCCGCATGCTTTGATTGAGGGCATGGCAATCGCTGCTTATGCCATGGGCATTGGTGTTGGTTACAACTACATTCATGGCGAAATTTGGCACGAGTACGCTCGTTTCGAAGAAGCTTTGGAAGAAGCTCGCGCTGCAGGATTTTTAGGTAATAAGATTTGTGGATCTGAGTTCTCATTCCAATTACATGCTCACCACGGTTGGGGCGCATATATTTGCGGTGAAGAAACAGCACTTTTGGAATCTTTAGAGGGTAAAAAAGGTCAGCCACGCTTTAAGCCACCTTTCCCAGCCAGTTTTGGTTTGTATGGCAAACCAACCACGATCAATAACACTGAAACATTCTCTGCTGTGCCATTCATTTTCCAGATTGGTGGCGAAGCTTATGCCAAATTAGGTAAGCCTAATAACGGCGGCACAAAGATTTTCTCAATCTCTGGTGACGTAGAGCGTCCTGGTAACTATGAGATTCCATTGGGCACTCCATTTGCCACTCTTCTAGAGTTGGCTGGTGGCATGCGTGGTGGTAAAAAAATTAAAGCAGTGATCCCTGGTGGTTCATCAGCTCCTGTCATTCCGGGCGCGATGATGATGGACACAGACATGGACTATGACGGTATTGCTAAAGCAGGTTCAATGTTGGGTTCAGGCGCTGTGATTGTGATGGATGAGACTCGTTGTATGGTCAAGTCATTGTTGCGCTTGTCTTATTTCTATCACGAAGAATCATGTGGACAGTGCACACCATGCCGTGAAGGTACGGGTTGGTTGTGGCGCATTGTGAATCGTATTGAACACGGCGAAGGTCGTCCAGAAGATTTAGATCTTTTGAATGACGTTGCTGCAAATATTCAAGGTAGAACAATTTGTGCATTGGGTGATGCTGCGGCGATGCCTGTGCGGGGCATGTTGAAGCATTACATGGATGAGTTTGCGTATCACGTTGAGCACAAGCGTTGCATTGTGCCGGCATACGTTTAAGCATTCGAAGAGATCGACAGGAAAATAAGATGGTTGAAATCGAAATTGATGGCAAAACAGTAGAAATCCAACAGGGTTCTATGGTGATGGATGCGGCTAAGAAAATTGGCACGCACATTCCTCATTTTTGTTATCACAAGAAATTATCGATTGCGGCTAACTGTCGCATGTGTTTGGTTGAAGTTGAAAAAGCTCCTAAACCATTGCCTGCTTGTGCAACACCAGTAACGCCTGGCATGAAAGTGTTCAC
>JBJOKN010000027.1:0-9539 GCA_046046075.1 Pseudomonadota bacterium | reverse complement strand
AATCGCTCTACCAATTCTGATCGGGTGATTGTGGATGAATCACTGCGTTCTAAATCGTCCATAACTCAACAATATTCTTTTTTATTGGTTTTGAGAATCCCCACCCTAAAAAAGAGTGAGGATTTCCCGATACATTACACCAAAGTAGATATTAGCTACCTTGATTGTCCATCTTAGCTTTTAGCAATGCACCAAGGTTCGTGGTACCTGCATTAGCATCGTTCTGCAACTTGCTCATGGCTTGTTGCTGATCAGCGCTATCTTTAGCTTTGATAGATAAATTGATACTGCGTGACTTACGGTCAATATTGATGATCATTGCGTTCACAGCGTCACCTTCTTTTAGCAAGTTACGGGCATCTTCAACGCGATCTGTTGAAATCTCAGAAGCGCGCAAATAGCCTTCAACTTCATCCGCCAACAAAATCACTGCACCTTTAGCATCAACACTCTTCACAGTACCGTCAACGATGCTGCCTTTGTCGCTAGTTGATGTGTAGTTATTGAATGGGTCACCTGACATCTGCTTGATGCCCAATGAAATGCGCTCTTTTTCAACGTCGATAGCCAAAACAACTGTCTCAACTTCGTCACCTTTTTTGTACTTGCGAACAGCTTCTTCGCCAGTCTCTTGCCATGACAAATCTGATAAGTGAACAAGACCATCAATACCGCCTGGCAAGCCAATGAATACGCCGAAGTCAGTGATTGACTTGATCGCACCAGTTAGCTTCTCACCTTTTTGGTGTGCACGAGCAAATTCGTCCCATGGATTTGGTTTGCATTGCTTCATACCCAAGCTGATACGACGCTTGTCTTCATCAATATCAAGAACCATCACTTCAACTTCAACGCCTAACTGAACAACTTTGCTTGGCGCAACGTTCTTGTTAGTCCAATCCATTTCAGAAACGTGTACCAAACCTTCGATACCAGTTTCAATCTCAACGAATGAACCGTAGTCAGTCAAGTTTGTGACCTTACCGAACAAACGTGTGTTTGGTGGGTAACGACGTGCGATACCTACCCATGGATCATCGCCCAATTGCTTGATGCCCAATGACACGCGGTTTTTATCTTGATCGTACTTAAGAATTTTTGCTGTAACTTCTTGACCAACAGTCAACATCTCGCTCGGATGGCGAACACGGCGCCATGCCAAGTCAGTGATGTGCAACAAGCCGTCAACACCGCCAAGATCCACGAACGCGCCGTAGTCAGTGATGTTCTTAACGATACCTTGAACCACAGTACCTTCTTTAAGATTTTGAAGTAACTTAGCGCGCTCTTCACCTTGGCTAGCTTCAACCACTGCGCGACGAGACAACACCACGTTATTACGCTTGCGATCAAGCTTAATAACTTTGAATTCCATTGTTTTGCCTTCGTATGGAGATGTGTCCTTGATAGGACGCGTATCCAACAAAGAGCCTGGCAAGAAGGCACGAATACCATTCACCATCACTGTCAAACCACCTTTTACCTTGCCTGTTACAGCACCAGTAACGAGTTCGCCTTGTTCCAAGGCCTTCTCTAGGTTCAACCAAGAAGCTAAACGCTTCGCTTTGTCACGAGACAATACTGTGTCGCCGTAACCGTTTTCTAAAGCATCAATCGCTACAGAAACGAAATCGCCTGGTTGAACTTCAACTTCACCTTGATCGTTAAGGAATTCCTCAACAGAGATAAAAGCTTCAGATTTCAAACCGGCATTTACAACCACGAAGTTATGATCAATACGCACAACTTCAGCGGAAATAACTTGACCAGCCTTCATATTAGAGCGGGCTAGGGATTCTTCAAATAGAGCTGCAAAAGATTCAGACATGAGTTTTCACTATAAAGCCGTCAAAAGACTCGACGGGTTAGATTGCACATACCAGTACTCGCGTGGCAAGGACTGGCTCCTTGTTTTCTTGGTGATCTCGAACTTTTTTTAATTAGCTTGATGCCACTTCAGAACTTGATTCACCGCCTCTTCGATTGTCATTGACGTGGTGTCGAGGTGATGAGCCCCTTCAACAGCTTTTAGTGGCGAATTGCTTCGATTTGCATCGCGCGCATCCCGTTCACGTAAATCCTGCAAAAGGACCTGAATATTAGCAGAAAAGCCCTTAGCTATCAATTGTTTATAGCGTCTCTCGGCTCTGGCTTCAGCACTGGCAGTTAAAAAGACTTTGGTCACCGCATCAGTGAAAATCACGCTGGCCATATCCCTACCATCGGCGACCAAACCGGGTTTTTGCCGAAAAGCTCGCTGTCTGGAAATCAAAGCATTTCTGACTCCGGTATGAACAGCTACTTCAGAGGCACGCTTTCCCATCTCTTCCTGGCGTATTTGATCGGTGACATCTTCACCGCCTAGAAAGACCCTATCTCCTTGAAAATTAACGTTTAAATTTTCAGCAATGGGGATTAAGCCAGGCTCAGAAGACGTTGAAACTCCCACCTTAAAACTGGCTAGACCAACCAAACGGTAAAGCGCCCCACTATCCAAATAGTGATACCCCAAACGTTCTGCAACTAATTGGGCAACCGTACCTTTGCCAGAAGCAGTCGGTCCATCGATGGCGATCACAGGGATCAAAGTGTTGGGATTTTGGGTCATTTTTGATGATTTTTAGGTTTTTAAGCCTGAGTAAAGACTTTTATAAAGTATAAATATTTCTTAATGTGAAATGATCAACGCTGTAATTTAGCCACAGAATCGGCAATTGATAGGCAAGAAGTAAGTCCTGGCGACTCCATGCCAAGCAAATTAATCAATCCTGGCACACCATGCTCCTGCTCGGTTTGAATCAAAAAGTCAGCCGATGGATCTTGGGGACCGCTGATTTTTGGACGAATCCCTGTGTAAGAGGGATTCACTTCCTTGCTCAACACTGCTGGGTAGTAACGCGCCACAGCATCAATGAAACGTTGGCGACGAGAATCATCAAAAGCATAGTCAACAGAATCAATCCATTCGATATCAGGACCAAATCGAACTTGGCCACCCATATCTAAAGTGACATGAACACCCAAGTAACCATGACCTGCTACTGGATAAATCAAATGTTTGAATGGGCTCTTGCCACTCATCGTGAAGTAATGACCAATCGCATAGTAAGGCTTAGGAATCACTGACTCTTTGATCCCTTCGATGGATCTTGCGACGTCGCAGGCATACAAACCTGCAGCATTGATAACTGTTTTAGCCAATATCAAACTTTGATCAGCATCATCCAATTGAATTTGGATGCCATTGGATACAGAGCGCCCAGAGACAACCGGCGAATTAACAACAAAATTTCCACCAGCATTTTCAAAATCGCCCAAAAGTGACAACATCAAAGCATGGCTATCGATAATGCCTGAGCTTGGAGAAAAAACGGCTCCATAGGCATGAACCTCTGGCTCTAATTCTTTTAACTCTGCCTGACTGATTCTTCTCAAATCATCCACACCATTGGCGCGAGCAGATTCAATATAAGAATCTAATTTACTCAATTCATCTTCTTGACTTGCCACAATTAGTTTGCCAATTTGTTGATGAGGAATTGATCTTTCTTTGGCATAGGCATACAGCATCTGTTTGCCTTGCACACAATGCAGTGCTTTTAAAGATCCCGCAGGGTAATAAATACCAGCATGGATCACCTCAGAATTTCTAGAGCTGGTTTCCATGCCAAAGGCATCATTTCTTTCCAAAAGGATGACGTCACGACCTTCTAGCTGAAGTTTTCTGGCAACAGCCAGACCAATCACCCCTGCACCAATAACGATGACATCGCACTCAAAGTCATGTTCGGTTTTCATGATGATTCAATTAAATTGATTTAGCAATTTGAGAAAATTCTTTGAAATACTCAGGGAATGTTTTTGCTACACAAGCAGGATCATTGATCCTGATTTTTAGGGGTCCTAGAGCTGCCAAAGAAAAACACATCGCCATGCGATGATCATCGTATGTATCAATCCCCTGAGATGGAGATTGCCAATTTTTTGGTGGTGTGATTTGAATATGATCATCACCAGCTTCAACAATTGCGCCAACCTTTTTTAACTCATTGGCCATGGCTGCGATGCGATCAGTCTCTTTAACTTTCCAACTGGCTATACCAGTCAATTTGGTGGATCCTTCAGCAAAGAGTGCTGCCACAGCCAAAGTCATGGCGGCATCAGGAATGGCCAAACAATTGAGTTCAATACCCTGCAATTTGCCACTAGGAGTATCAACTCCCCTGACCTCAATCCAGTCATCGCCGGCCATCACATTAGCACCCATTTGATTGAGGGCATCAGCAAAAGCCACGTCCCCTTGAATACTATTTCTACCAACACCCGTGACCCTCACAGGGCCTTGAGAAATCGCGCCAGCTGCCAAGAAATATGAGGCTGATGAAGCGTCTCCCTCAACATAGACTGTGCCTGGGCTGCTGTAGGGCTCACCTTGATTGAGTGGAATATAGAATCTCTGCCAGTTGTCATTGCGTACATCCACACCAAATCGTTTCATCAATTTCAAAGTGATGTCGATATAAGGTTTTGAGATCAACTCACCAATCACCTCGATACAAATTTCATTCTTAGCCACCAAGGGCAATGACATTAACAAGGCAGTTAAGAACTGACTCGAAACATCACCACGTACTTTGATTAATTCATTGGTGCGAATTTGCCCTTGAGAAATTTTTAATGGCGGATAACCCTCTTGTTGCTCATAAGCAACTTGAGCACCCACCATTCGCAAACCATCTACCAAATCACCAATCGGTCTTTCATGCATGCGCGGCACGCCATGTAAACGATAATCGCCACCGAGAATAGCTAATGCTGCAGTCAAAGGTCGAATTGCTGTTCCAGCATTCCCCATGAATAAATCTGCTTGTTGATTAGGCAAACGACCTGCGCAACCTTGAACCACACAATCACCATCAGTTTCATCAATCTTGATACCCAAGGTTTTAAGTGCGGCACGCATCACTTGCGTATCATCAGCGTCCAATAATCCTTTTAAGCGAGTCGTTCCAGAAGCCAAAGCGGATAGAAGCAAAACGCGATTGGAAATACTTTTGGAACCAGGTAAAGCAACTGTTCCTTCAGCCTTGATGTATGGTCCTAATTCAATAAATTCAATCACGCCAGAACTCATCAACGACCTTCCCATTTTTGGCGTTCAGCACTGGCACGAGTGAAAGCCTTTAACAAAGCATCGCCATCTTCCTTAGCAATCATGTCTCTGAGCTGCTTGGTCAGATTCAAGTACTGATCCATCTCTTTTAATAGGGCTGTTTTATTAGCCAAACTGATGTCTCGCCACATTTCAGGGCTGGACGCAGCAATCCTTGTGAAATCCCTAAATCCCGCACCAGCATGACCCAATTTGACATTCGCGTCCTCTGCATTGGCTACCTGCAACATCAAAGCAAAAGACAATACATGTGGCAAATGTGAAATCGCAGCGAATACAGCATCATGCTGAATAGAAGACATACGATGGGTGTTAGCACCTGTACCTAACCAAAATTCATTGATAGCTTCTACAGCCGCTGGTGCATTTTCTTGCAATGGGCAAATGATGACTTCTTTACCTTGATACAAATCTGCTTTGGCAGCATTTGCACCATGTTGCGCCCCACCAGCAATCGGATGTGCCGGAACAAATTGTGCCACCTTGTCACCCAAAGCAGTTTTAGCAGCCATGATCACATCTGTCTTGGTGCTACCAGCATCAGTGATCAAAGCATTTTGTTTCAGGTGTGGCTCAATCGCATGAAGGATGCTGAAGGTTTGCGCAACAGGCACGCACACCACGATCACATCTGATTCCTTGGCACATTGCTCAAGACTCACCGCCTGATCAATGGCGCCAAGTTTGATAGCCTGATTTAAATTAGCCTCTGAACGACCAACACCCAAGACCTTATCAAAAGTTTTTGCTTGCTTGTGCACCAAACCAATCGATGCACCAATTAAACCAACGCCAACGATACCCAAGGTCAATGGTTTTGCAGCTGAATTATTCTGAGCCATGGTCATCGCCCAAGTATTTTCTTGAGAGCATCAATGAAGACCTGATTCTCTTCAGGCAGACCAATAGAAATACGCAACCATTGAGGTAAACCGTAATTACCCACTGGGCGCACGATCACACCAGCTTTTAAAAGCTCCAAATTAACTTTAGCTCCAGCATTAGGCTCATCACCCACCTTCACCAATACAAAGTTGCCTGATGATGGAATGTACGACAAACCCATCGAGTCAAAGGCTTTGGTCAGCTGCGCATAACCTGAGCAATTGAGGTCATAGCATTTCTTTAAAAAAGCACTGTCAGCTAATGCAGCAATCGCTGCTGCCTGCGCCAAACTATTGACGTTGAAAGGCTGACGAATTCGATTCAATAAATCAGTGATGTTGTTTTGCGCAATGCCATAGCCAATTCTCAAACCAGCCAAACCATATGCTTTGGAAAAGCTTCTTGAAACAATCACATTTGGGTATTTTCTGACCCAAGCAATCGCGTCATATTGCTGTTCTGGCGTTAAAAATTCGTTATAAGCCTCATCAATAACAACAACTACATGACTTGGAACTTTTTCTAAAAATGCTTCGATTTCTGAAGCTTTTAAAAATGTTCCTGTTGGATTATTGGGGTTTGCAACAAACACCAAACGAGTTTTGCTTGTGATCGCGCGAAGCATGGCCGGCAGGTCATGACCAAAATCAGCTGTAGCAGGAACTTCAACTGCTTTAGCACCAACTGCTTGAGTTGCAAGAGGATAAACAGCAAAAGCATGTTTAGAGAAAACAACCTCATCACCCTCTTGCGCAACAGCTCTTGCGGTCAACTCCAAAATATCATTACTACCATTACCCAAAGTGATCCAATCAAAGGATACATTGAGTTTTTTTGCTAAGGCATTCTTAAGTTCAAAACCATTTGAATCCGGATAACGACCCAGATCTTCAGCCGCTTTTGCCATGGCTTTTTTTGCAGATTCAGGCATGCCCAACGGATTTTCATTGGAAGCCAATTTAACAATTTTATTTTCATCAAGACCGAATTCGCGAGCAACTTCACTGATGGGTTTACCACCAACATAAGGAGCAATGTCTCTTACATGCTTAAGCCCAATCAATTGCTCGGCGTTTTGTCCAACGTCGTTGGCCATGATCAATCTCTCTTAATTAATGACTGCGTGGGTAAGACCCTAGGTTTTTGAAAAATGCTGCTTCAGCCTGTAACTCAGATAAGGCTGCAGCAACCTTTGGATCATTGGCGTGGCCATCCATATCGATGTAGAAGAAATACTCCCAAGTGCCACGTCTTGCTGGACGTGATTCAAGACGGTTCATTGAAACACCGTGTTTAGCCATAGGAGCCAATAACTGATGTACCGCTCCCGGTTTGTTGTTCACAGAAAGAATCACAGAGGTTTGGTCTTTGCCGGATGGCTGACATGAGCCGTGGCTCACAACCACGAAACGTGTGCGGTTGTGCGGATCATCCTGAATCTGACTTTGCACCGCTTGCAAACCATACTGTTGCTGCGCAGAATCACCAGCAATTGCTGCAACTGTTGCATCTTGAGAAGCTAGCTTTGCAGCCTCCCCATTACTACTCATGGCTTGACGGTCTAATTTAGGAGCATTGCTTGATAGCCAGCGTTGGCACTGTGCCAAGGCTTGAGGGTGGGCCATCACACGAGTCACGCCATCCAAAGTACCTGATTTGGTCAACAAATGATGCTTGATGGCCAAAGCCACTTCACCAGTGATTTTCAAATCAGTATCTAACAATAAATCCAAAGTTCTTGAAACGGCGCCCTCAGACGAATTCTCAACAGGTGCAACTCCAAAATCAGCAGACCCTGCATCTACAGCACGAAATACTTCATCAATGCTTGAGCATGGAACTTTGCTGATGGATTGTCCAAATTGGGCAAACGCAGCTTGCTCTGAGAAAGTGCCTGCTGGCCCCAAGTAGGCAACTCTCACCGGCGCTTCTAGGGCACGGCAAGCGGACATGATTTCTCGCCAAATATAAGTGATGCCATCAGCAGCCAAAGGACTTTTATTTTTTGCAATCAATCCATCAATCACCTGACGCTCACGCTCTGGACGAAAAACCGGAGCATTCACATCGTGTTTGATTTTTCCAACAGCTTGCGCAGCTTTGGCACGAGCTGCCAACAACTCTAAAAGTTGTTGGTCTATTGAGTCAATCTGAGCGCGCAAAGGGGCCAAATCTTTATCATCAGCAGCCACGTTCAAACTCCTTCATGTACTCAACCAATGCTTGTACACCAGCCATTGGCATAGCGTTATAAATACTGGCGCGCATTCCGCCAACACTCTTGTGACCTTTGATATTCATCAAACCTTGCTTAGCAGCACCTTCCACAAAGGCATCATTTAACTTTTCATCTTTCAGATAAAAAGTCACGTTCATGCGCGAACGACAGCTTGTATCAACTTTAGAGATGAATAAACTGCTTGAATCAATCGTACTGTAGAGCAAATTTGATTTCGCAATATTTTGCTGCTCCATGGCGGCTACACCACCTTGGCGCTTTAACCATTTGAACACCAAACCAGCCAAATAAATACTATAAGTTGGCGGCGTATTGAGCATTGAGTCATTTTCAGCCTGCTTGGCCCAATCCCACACCATTGGTGTAATTGGCATGGCATGACCCAATAAGTCCTTACGCACAATCACGATACTCAAGCCGGCAGGACCAATATTTTTTTGCGCACCGCCAAACAAAACACCAAAATCATTAATGTCAAAAACTCTAGACAAAATATTGCTGGAAACATCAGCCACCAATGGCTTACTTACTTTAGGTACGCTCTGAAACTCCACGCCACCAACTGTTTCGTTAGAACAAATGTGAACATAGGCTGCATCATCTGATAGCTGCCAATCTTTTTGATCAGGAATACTTGTGAAGCCATTATTAGCACTTGAAGCTGCGACGTGAGCTTGACCATACTTAGCAGCTTCTTTGACAGATTTTTCTGTCCAAATACCAGTCACAACAAAATCAGCTTTTGGGCCATTTTTTGCCAATGGCATCAAGTTCATTGGAATAGCTGCGTTCTCACCGATTGCACCACCTTGCAAAAACAAGACAGCGTAGTTATCAGGAATATTCATTAACTCGCGCAGATCTGACAAAGTCTCTTCGTAACAAGCCATGAATGGCTTGCCACGATGACTGACTTCCATCACACCCATGCCCAAACCATTCCAGTTGAGCATTTCATCAGCGGCCTGTTTTAAAACTTCTTCAGGAAGCGTTGCTGGCCCTGGTGCGAAGTTAAAAACGCGGCGATCAAACATTCTCCGGCTCCCCGCCCTCATCTCCTTGAGTTGCAGCGCCGTCAACTGTTCCATCAGCTAATTCATCACCATCATCGCCATCATCATCGCTTTCAGCAATGCGCTGTAAACCTGATAACTGAGTACCTTCATCGACGTTGATCAATGTCACACCTTGAGTTGCACGACCCATTTCACGAATCTCAGCAACGCGCGTACGAACCAAGAC
>JBJOKN010000026.1:0-9627 GCA_046046075.1 Pseudomonadota bacterium | reverse complement strand
TGAATGATGTCACGGTAGTGACCACCTTCACGTAATAAATTAGTGCCAGCAATTTGGAATGTATCTAAGGCATAGCCGTGCTGTGTTGTATGAATCTTGGCATCTAAAATAGAGAAACCTTGTTGGTCAAAATAAGCGCAAATTCTGGCAAATAGATCTACCTGATCTTTGATATAAACACCGACCTGCAGACCTTCACCAATTTGAGATAGTCGCGCACGCACGATGGGTTCTTGATGGTTTACACGCCCATGTAAATGTTTGGTCAGCCATGCAATGTCACTAGGTTCATGTCTTAAGAAAAAGGAGATGTCTAACTGTTTCCAAAGATTTTCGTGGGCATCTGCTTGTAAGCCAAAAAGACGCAACATTTGTTTGGCTTCTGATTGGTTTTGCTCAAGCTCAGAGCTAAGATCATGCTGCTCACCACCCAAGATACGCAAAGTCAGCTTATACAAATCTTCCAAGAGTTTGCCTTTCCAGGCATTCCATACTTTGGGGCTGGTACCTCGAACATCCGCAACGGTTAGCAAATAAAGGGCGGTTAATCGTCTTTCAGTTTTTACTTTCTTAGCAAAAGCTTTAATCACGTCTGGATCGCTGATATCTTGCTTTTGCGCCACTTGGCTCATGGTCAAATGTTCGGCAACTAACCAGACCAATAAATCTGTGTCTTCTTTGCTCAAACCGTGCTGTTTTGCAAACAGTCGAGCATCTTTTCTACCAAGCTCAGAGTGATCGCCGCCACGTCCTTTGGCGATGTCATGGAATAAGGCCGCCAAGATCAGAAGCCATGGCTTGTCATAGTTAGCCGCTAATTGGCTACAAAATGGGAACTCATGAGTGTGTTCGACGATCCAGAAGCGTCGAACATTGCGCAGCACCATCAAGATGTGTTGATCGACTGTGTACACATGAAATAAATCATGTTGCATCTGTCCGACGATTTTCCTAAAGGCAGGTAAGTAGCGACCCAAGACGCTGGTTTGATTCATCAAACGGAATGCATTGGTGACGCCATGAGGTTGGCGCACAATCTCCATGAAGTACTCACGGTTTTCAGCTTGTTGGCGCCATTGAGCATTCATGAGATTTCTGGCGTTGTACAAACCTCTTAAGATTTGTGCTGAGAATCCTTTGACCCCAGGAGTTTTTGTATAAAGCAAAAAAGCCCGCAAAATTTGATTGGGATGTTTTTCAAATAAATTGGGGTCAACAATGTCCAGCAAACCCTGTCTCTCAACAAAATGCTCGGAGACTGGTCTGGTGATTCTTGATTCTTTAGGAAAGAGTATTGCTTCAATGTTTTGCAGAAGTATTTCATTTAACTGGGTCACAGCTTTTGCAGCCCAGTAATACTGCTTCATGATTTTTTCACTGGCACGAGTGCCATTCTCTGATGTCAAACCAAAGGATTCAGCTAGCTGGGTCTGTAAATCAAACACAAGCACATCTTGACGCCTTTTTGCTACAAGGTGCAGTTGTGTTCGCAAGGTTTGTAATAGTTTTAGATTGCGATTGATTTCTAATGATTCACGCTTTGTCAGCAGGCCCTTTTTATGTAAATCAGAAAAGCTATTGCCCAGCTTGGCAGCTTTGGTCATCCAAAGAATGACTTGCAAATCTCTCAAACCACCAGGACTTTCTTTGCAATTGGGTTCTAAGGAGTAGGGGGTATCGTTGTATTTATGGTGACGCTGGCGAAGTTCTAATAACTTGGCCTGATAAAAGGCCTTGGCATCCATGGCTGCATCAAACTGTACCAAGAAGCGTCGGTATAGTTTTTTATCTCCGCCCACCAAACGAGATTCTAGAAGTGCGGTTCGAACAGTGATATCAGCTGCTGCCTCTTGCAAACACTCTTCAATATTACGAACCGAAGATCCAATCTCAATACCCAAGTCCCAGCAACGAGTGATAAAACTCTCTACTTTAGGATGCGCAAGCGCAAGTTCAGCCTCCGTCAGTTTTTCAGAGAGGAGTACCAAGATGTCAACATCTGAGTATGGATACTGCTCAGCACGACCAAATCCACCAACCGCCACTAAAGCTGCGTAGTCATCCAAGCCATTTTCTTGCCATGCCAACAGCAACTGCTGATCGATTAATTCACAAATGTCTTTGGTTAATTTATGAACATTGAGATCTTTTTTGAACTCTTCAAGGCGAGCCTCACGACGAGTTTTAAGAGTTGCGAGGGTGTCCATATGGCGCTGTTATGGTCTGAACTTCAGATTACCAACACAGGCTGGTGGCGGAGGACTTCCCGCAGAATAGGTCAAAACTTCAACCCCTGTTGGGGTTACCAAACAAGTGTGTTCCCACTGAGCAGATAGACTGCGGTCTTTTGTTTTAACTGTCCATTGGTCAGGCATCGTTCTGATGTCTCGTTTTCCAGCATTGATCATAGGTTCAATGGTGAAAGTCATTCCTTCGTGCAATTGCTCACCCAAACCAGGTTTACCGTAGTGAACGATTTGTGGCTCATCGTGGAAGACCTGTCCAATGCCATGGCCACAATACTCTCGGACCACTGAATATCCTGCGTTTTCAGCATGAGTTTGGATTGCATGACCAATATCACCCAAGGTACAGCCTGGTTTGACCTGGGCAATGCCAAGCCACATGCATTCATAAGTGATCTGTGACAGTCTTTTGGCCAAAATTGATGGTTCACCAATTGAGAACATCCGGCTGGTGTCGCCGTAATAGCCGCTTTGCGTGATCACGGTGATGTCAAGGTTAACCACATCGCCATCCTTCAGGATGCGGTCGCCTGGTATGCCATGGCAAATGACATCATTGACCGATGTGCAGATGGATTTTG
Organism: Pseudomonadota bacterium; assembly: GCA_046046075.1. Lineage (GTDB taxonomy): Bacteria > Pseudomonadota > Gammaproteobacteria > Burkholderiales > Burkholderiaceae > Polynucleobacter. Next base: position 6,800 of record JBJOKN010000026.1, on the reverse strand, counting down.
GGAAGGGCGGATAGCCAGGAGGCTGGTAATTGAGGGGTGCTGGTACCGTTTTTTGGACATTGACCATGTAATCATGGCAAATTTGGTCCAATTCACCAGTCGTGACGCCAGCCTTGATAAAGGGGGTTACGTGGTCAAGTACCTCGCTAGCCAAGCGACCAGCCTCACGCATGCCAGCAATGAATTCTTGAGAAGTGGGTTTTTTGGTTTCAGTCAACATAGCTCGATTATCCAGCATAAATTCATTGTTTTCATGGCTTTAATACGATTTTTAGGGTAGAATACGCACACTGTTTCAGATGGTCTGGAGCAGAATCACGAACCAAGCCGTCCAGGGTGGCACTTTTTAGTGCAGTCAGGACTTGGTTCTAGACACAACCCTTAGGAGATTTACATGTCAGTGACTATGCGTCAAATGCTAGAAGCCGGTTGCCATTTTGGTCACCAAACTCGCTTCTGGTCACCAAAAATGGCCCCTTATATTTTCGGCCATCGCAACAAAATTCATATTATTAACCTCGAAAAAACTCTTCCAATGTTCTTGGAAGCCCAAAAATTCGTGCGTCAAGTGGCTTCAAACCGCGGCACAATTTTGTTCGTAGGTACAAAGCGTCAATCAAAAGAGATCATTGCTGAAGAAGCAACTCGTGCTGGTATGCCTTACGTTGATGCTCGCTGGTTGGGCGGCACATTGACTAACTTCAAAACAGTTAAAGGTTCTATCAAGCGTCTTAAAGACATGACTGCTGCTCGCGAAAATGGCGATTGGGAGCGTTTGTCTAAAAAGGAAGCTTTGACAACAAGCCGTGATATCGAGAAATTAGAGAAATCATTGGGTGGTATTCAGGATATGGCTGGTACACCTGATGCGATTTTCGTGGTGGACGTTGGTTATCACAAAATCGCTTTGACAGAAGCTAAGAAATTAGGCATTCCAGTGATTGCCGTGGTTGATACAAACCACTCACCTGAAGGTGTTGATTACATCATTCCAGGTAATGACGACTCAAGCAAGGCTGTTGCTTTGTATGTTCGTGCAATGGCTGATGCTATTTTGGAAGGCAAAGCCAACGCAGTGAACCAAGTGTTAGAAGCCGTTAAAGGTGACGCTGACGAGTTCGTTGAAGAAGGAAAGGGCGAGTAATGGCTGCAATTACTGCTGCAATGGTTGGCGAACTACGCGCCAAAACTGATGCTCCAATGATGGAGTGTAAAAAAGCCCTGACTGAAGCTGATGGCGATATGGCCAAGGCAGAAGAAATTCTGCGTGTAAAACTTGGTAGCAAAGCTGGTAAAGCTGCTTCACGTGTTACAGCTGAAGGCGTTATCGCTGCGTTTATCAACGGCACAACTGGTGCATTGTTAGAAGTTAACTGCGAAACAGACTTTGTTTCAAAGAATGATGACTTCTTGGCATTAAGTAATGCATGTGCAAAATTGGTCGCTGAAAATAATCCAGCGGATGTGACTGCTTTGTCTGCTTTGCCATACGCTGGCAAAACAGTTGAAGAAGTTCGCGCTGAATTGATCGGTCGTATCGGTGAGAATATGTCATTGCGTCGTTTCACACGTTTTTCAGGTGAGAACAAATTGGTTTCTTACTTGCACGGTACACGCATTGGTGTGATGGTTGAATACACTGGTGACGACACAGCTGCAAAAGACGTTGCTATGCATATTGCTGCGATGAAGCCAATTGCTTTGTCTGCTGCAGACGTGCCTGCTGACAAGATTGCTACAGAGAAGAGTGTTGCTGAACTTAAGGCTGCTGAATCAGGCAAGCCAGCTGAAATCATCGCCAAGATGGTTGAAGGCTCAGTTCAAAAGTACTTGAAAGAAGTTTCTTTGTTGAATCAAACTTTTGTTAAAAACGACAAGCAAACTGTAGAGCAAATGTTGAAGGCTGCTAATACAACCATCAAGAGCTTTACGATGTATGTTGTTGGTGAAGGTATTGAAAAGCGTCAAGATGACTTTGCTGCTGAAGTTGCTGCGCAAGTAGCTGCTGCAAAAGCCACGGCCTAAGTAGTTCTTGTAGTTCAAAAAGGCACGGGGCTAAAACCTTCGTGCCTTTTATACTTTTGTAACTTGATAAATGCTAATTAAAGAGAGACTGACCATGCCAGCTTATAAAAAAGTTTTGCTCAAACTATCAGGTGAAGCCTTAATGGGGGATGACTCTTATGGTATCAACCCTAGTACCATTGATGCCATGGTGGCCGATGTTGCTGAAGTGGTGCAAACCGGTATTCAGTTGGCCATCGTGATTGGTGGCGGCAATATCTTTAGAGGTGTGGCTGGTGGTGCTGCTGGTATGGATCGCGCAACTGCTGACTACATGGGTATGTTGGCGACAATGATGAACGCATTGGCCTTGCAAGATGCCTTGCGTCAGAAGGGTGTGGAAGCTCGTGTTCAATCTGCCCTAAGAATGGACCAAGTCGTAGAACCCTATATTCGCCCCAAGGCAATTCGTCACATGGAAGAGGGCAAAGTAGTTATTTTTGCTGCTGGAACTGGTAACCCATTTTTCACCACAGACACAGCGGCCGCACTTCGTGGTGCGGAGATGGGTGTTGAGGTTGTTTTAAAAGCAACCAAGGTAGATGGTATTTACACCAGCGATCCGAAAAAAGATCCAACTGCGACTCGTTACGACACCATCTCTTTTGATGAAGCAATCATCAAAAACCTACAAGTCATGGATGCCACTGCATTTGCATTGTGTCGCGATAGAAAATTACCTATCAAGGTTTTTTCAATCCTCAAGCCTGGTGCGTTAAAGCGTGTGGTGATGGGTGATAGTGAAGGTACTTTAGTACACGTTTAAAAGGAAACATCATGTCTGCTAATGAAATTAAAAAAAATACAGAACAAAAGATGACCAAATCAATTGAGTCATTGAAATCTAATTTACAAAAAATCAGAACAGGTCGTGCTCATCCGGGAATCTTGGAGCAGATTAACGTTGATTACTATGGCAATCCGACTCCTTTGGCTCAGGTAGCAAACTTGGGTTTGGCTGATGCAAGAACATTGACTGTTCAACCTTGGGAAAAAAACATGATGGGCGCAGTTGAAAAAGCCATTCGTGAATCTGATCTTGGTCTTAATCCAGCCACTCAAGGCAACATCATTCGCGTGCCAATGCCGGCATTAACTGAAGAGCGCCGTAAAGAGTTGACCAAGGTGGTCAAGGGTGAAGGTGAAGATTCAAAAATTGCTGTGCGTAATCTAAGACGTGATGCCAATGAATCTTTGAAAAAATTAGCAAAAGATAAAGAAATTTCAGAAGATGATGAGCGTCGCTCACAAGACGAGGTTCAGAAAATGACAGATCGTTTTGTTGCTGAAATCGACAAAATCATTTCTGAAAAAGAAAAAGAGATCATGACCGTTTAAGCCAAGCTTAAATAGTCTTTTTATGGTCAAAAAAACCAATCCCTCTCACATCAGCACAACCTTGGCTGTGCCTGATGTGGCGAGTATTCCCAAGCACCTTGCCATCATCATGGATGGTAACGGTCGATGGGCGACCAAACGGTTTTTACCAAGAGTTGCGGGGCACTCACAAGGACTCAATACTGTTAGAGAGATTGTTAAAGAGTGTGGCGATTTAGGCATTGAGTATTTGACTCTTTTTGCTTTTAGTTCAGAAAACTGGCGCAGACCTGCTGAAGAAGTTGGCTTTTTGATGAAGTTATTCTTAACAGCATTAGAAAAAGAAGTATCCCGATTAGATAAGAATAATGTTCGCTTAAGAGTGGTAGGTGATCTGACCAGATTCGATCAACAGATTCAAGAGCGAGTAGTACAAGCTGAAGAAAAAACTGCTCACAACACGGGTCTGAATCTCACCATTGCGGCGAACTACGGTGGTCGATGGGATATGTTGCAAGCTGTATCAGCTTGTCTTAAGGCAAATCCAACCATCACTCCCGAGGGAGTGACAGAGGCTTTACTAACACCTCACTTATCAATGTCTTACGCACCAGAACCTGATCTGTTCATCAGAACAGGGGGCGAACAAAGAATTAGTAATTTCTTGTTGTGGCAATTGGCTTATACAGAGCTTTACTTCACAGACTTGCTTTGGCCTGATTTTGATGCCCAAGCACTACAAGCATCTTTTGCTTGGTACCGAGAGCGAGAGCGCCGTTTTGGACGCACCAGTGCTCAAGTGATTGAAGCGGAAAAATAAACCAGCATGTTAAAAACCAGAGTCATCACAGCAATCGTCTTACTTGGTATTTTTTTACCAGTGCTCTGGTTTGCGCCCCTAATTTATTTGGGAGCTTTGATAGCAATCGTGATCACTTTAGCAGCATGGGAGTGGTGGAGATTGTTATTTCCAGATAATCAACGCCGCGCATTTTCATACGCGGGATTGTGTTTACTCAATTTGGTGGCCTGGTTGATGTATGCCGATATTGAAGCCGTCAAAATTCTTCTATGGCTAACTTTAGGATTTTGGTTCTTGGTGGTGCCATTCATCATGAAGCAGTCTCTTCAGTTATCACTTCAATCATGGCGCTGGCCTTTGGCCGCCATTGGCTTATTCATCCTACCGGCTTGTTGGTTTGCTTTGATGCATTTGCGCGCTGTGAGTATGAGCCTATTTTTATCGGTGCTGGTTTTGGTATGGGCGGCTGATATTGGGGCTTATTTTGCTGGTAAAGCATTTGGTAAGCACAAGCTCGCCAAACAGTTAAGCCCCGGCAAATCGATTGAGGGTGCGGTTGGCGGTTATCTATTGGTGATGGTGATTGGAGTGTTGGGTGCCACAATATTTGCTGATCATCCTTATACACAAGGTAACTTCTTTGCCTTAATACAGTCATCTTGGGGTTGGATGGGAATGATTCTTGTCACTGCTTTGTGTGTAGCGATGAGTATTCAAGGCGACTTGTTTGAGTCTCAACTCAAGCGCGTTGCTGGAGTTAAAGACAGCAGTGCTTTATTGCCTGGGCATGGTGGATTCTTGGACCGGATTGATGCGCTATTGCCAGTCTTACCATTGGCAGGCTTAATTATCTTGATGGCGAGCTAAGGCATGAGACATATTTGCGTTCTTGGTTCAACAGGATCCATTGGAGTTAGCACTCTGGATGTGATTCGCGCTCATCCCGATTTATTCAAAGTTGAATCATTAACTGCACACTCAAACATTGAATTACTCGTCAAGCAGTGCGCCGAATTCAAACCAAAAATGGTGGTGATTGGCTCGGCTGAAGCGGCCAATCGTTTGAATAATGAATTAAAGGTCAAAGGCCTCACGATCACTGTTGAGCATGGAGCAGATGCCTTGGTGACTGCTTCAACCTTGAGCTCTGTTGATACAGTGATGGCGGCAATTGTTGGGGCAGCAGGTTTGATGCCAACGATTGAGGCAGCAAAACTAGGTAAGCGAATTTTATTAGCCAATAAAGAGGCTTTGGTGATGGCGGGTAATCTTTTTATGTCCGCTGTCTCAAGCAGTGGCGCTGAACTATTACCCATAGACAGTGAGCACAACGCGATTTATCAATGTTTACCTGATGCTAATTCTTCTAATGGCGGCTCTAGAGGCAAATACTCATTACTTGGCGTTAAAGAAATCTTGCTGACTGCCTCAGGAGGTCCATTCAGAAATCATTCATTGGCCCAATTAAAAGAAGTCACACCTGATCAAGCTTGCGCTCATCCGAATTGGGTCATGGGACGAAAAATTTCTGTTGATTCAGCCACCATGATGAACAAAGGTTTAGAGGTCATTGAAGCCCATCATTTATTTGGCCTACCAGCAGAACAAATCAAAGTATTGATTCATCCTCAAAGTGTGGTTCACTCAATGGTCAGATACATTGACGGATCTGTAATTGCTCAACTTGGTCAACCTGATATGAAAACACCCATTGCTTATGGTTTGGGATGGCCATTAAGAATTGATGCCGGGGTCAAAGAATTGGATTTCACGAGCGCACATGATCTTAGTTTTGAGCCGGTTGATTTAAATCGCTTTCCTTGTTTATCTCTGAGTTACGATGCTTTATCTAGTGGCGGCCTAGCGCCAACTGTTTTGAATGCAGCCAATGAAATTGCTGTTGATTCATTTCTGAATAATAGAATTCAATTCACGCAGATTGCAGAACTGGTTGAGCGTGTTCTGAATAAAACACAAGTCAATGGAGCAATGAGTCTTGAGGGCATTCTTGAAGCTGATGGCTTAGCTCGTCAGAATGCCAAAGCAATGGTCGAAGGATTGAACGCATGACAGTGATTTGGAGTTTATTGGCGTTTTTGGTAGCGCTGGGTCTATTGGTGAGCTTTCATGAGTATGGCCATTACAGTGCTGCTAGATTATGTGGCGTCAAAGTATTGAGATTTTCTGTTGGCTTTGGCAAGACTATTTGGACTTATCAAAAAACACCGGATTCAACCGAGTGGGCTCTCAGTAGTTTGCCTTTAGGCGGTTACGTCAAAATGGATGAAGAATCATTCAGAAGCCAAAAGCTGTGGAAGAGGTCATTCATCGTTGCTGCTGGTCCTTTGGCTAATTTCATTCTTGCCATCGTCTTTTTGACCACTTTGTTTGCTTCTGGCGTGCCTCAAATACCATCTAAATTGGTTGAGCCTGATAAAGCCAGTTTGGCTTATGAGGCGGGAGTCTATGCTGGGGACACAGTGGTTGGCTGGAAATCTGAGGGAGATGATTCTTTTAGGTCTATCGCAAGCTGGAATCAGCTCAGATGGCGCTTGATGGACGCAGTGACCAGTTCTGAAGGCTTTACTCTCAAAGTCAAAACGCCGCAAGGAACCGA
>JBJOKN010000162.1:0-3159 GCA_046046075.1 Pseudomonadota bacterium | reverse complement strand
TCTCCAGTGCTTGGCGATGACTTGCAAAAATTATGGCCGTTAATTTATCCAGGTCAATCAGACACAGCGAGTTTTGATAACTGTTTAGAGTTATTGGTGATGGCTGGATACCCAATGTCACATGCCATGATGATGATGATTCCTGAGGCATGGGAACAGCACACATTGATGGACGACAATCGTCGTGCCTTCTATGAATATCATGCAGCAATGATGGAGCCATGGGATGGCCCTGCAGCGATTGCCTTTACTGATGGTCGTCAGATTGGTGCAACTTTGGATCGTAATGGTTTGCGTCCAGCACGTTATTACGTGACTGATGATGACTTGGTCATCATGGCTTCAGAGGCAGGCGTATTAACTTTCCCAGAAAACAAAATTGTTAAAAAATGGCGTTTGCAACCAGGCAAGATGTTCTTGATCGACATGGAGCAAGGTCGCATCATTGATGACGTTGAGTTAAAAGATGCGTTAGCAAAAGCAAAACCATATAAGAGCTGGATTGAAGCAGTTCGTATCAAGCTTGATGAAATTGCAGTGACAGCGGAAGATGTAAAACAAGACGCTCAGAATATTCGTCCAGCAGCAAGTTTGTTGGATCGTCAGCAAGCATTCGGTTACACGCAAGAAGATTTGAAGTTCTTGATGGCACCGATGGCCTCATCTGGTGAAGAGGCGATTGGTTCAATGGGTAACGACAGTCCATTGGCAGTTCTATCAAATAAGAACAAACCTTTGTATAACTACTTCAAGCAGTTGTTCGCTCAGGTAACAAATCCACCAATCGACCCAATCCGTGAAAACATGGTGATGTCATTGGTTTCATTTGTGGGACCTAAACCTAATTTGCTGGACACCAATAACATCAACCCACCGATGCGTTTAGAAGTGTCACAACCAATTTTGGATTTTGATGACATCGCAAAAATTCGTCATATTGAGCACTACACAGGTGGCAAGTTCCGCTCATATGAATTAGATATTTGCTATCCATCAGCATGGGGCAAAGACGGTGTAGAAGCTCGTCTTGCATCACTATGTGCTGAAGCAGTGGATGCGGTTCACTCTGGTTACAACATTTTGATCATCAGTGATCGTCAAGTGGCTGCTGATCACGTGGCAATTCCTGCCTTGTTAGCAACATCAGCTATTCATCAACACTTGGTTGATAAAGGCTTGCGTACAAGTACTGGTTTAGTGGTTGAAACAGGCAGTGCGCGTGAGACTCATCACTTTGCTTTGTTGGCGGGTTACGGAGCTGAAGCAGTTCATCCGTACTTGGCCATGGAAACTTTGGTCGATATGGCCAAAGGTCTGAAGGGTGACTTATCAGCTGAGAAAGTTGTTAAGAACTTCACCAAAGCTGTGGGCAAAGGTTTGCAAAAAGTGATGTCGAAGATGGGCATCTCAACTTATATGTCTTATACCGGTGCGCAAATTTTTGAAGCCATCGGTTTGAACAAAGAACTCATTGACAAGTATTTCAAAGGTACTGCATCCAATGTTGGTGGTATTGGTATTTTTGAAGTTGCTGAAGAAGCATTGAAGATGCACAGCTTGGCATTTGGTAACGACCCAACTCTGACCAATATGTTGGACGCTGGTGGCGAGTACGCTTTCCGTATTCGTGGTGAAGACCACATGTGGACGCCAGACTCTATCGCTAAGTTGCAGCACTCAACACGTCAGGGTCCAGAAAAAGGCGGCTACCAAACGTATAAAGAGTATGCCAATATCATCAATGATCAAACCAAGCGTCACATGACTTTGCGTGGTTTGTTCGAGTTCAAGATTGATCCGAACAAAGCGATTCCTTTGGACGAAGTAGAGCCAGCAAAAGAAATCGTGAAACGTTTCGCAACAGGTGCGATGTCTTTGGGTTCTATTTCTACAGAAGCCCACGCAACTTTAGCGATTGCGATGAACCGCATTGGTGGTAAATCAAACACTGGTGAAGGTGGTGAAGATAACAAACGTTATCGCAATGAACTCAAAGGTATTGCCATTAAGAATGGTGAAACTTTGGCCAGCATCCTTGGTGATGATGTGATTGAAGCAAACATCCCATTGAGCGAAGGCGACTCATTGCGTTCAAAGATCAAGCAAGTTGCTTCAGGACGTTTTGGTGTGACCGCTGAATATTTAACATCTGCTGATCAAATTCAGATCAAGATGGCTCAGGGTGCGAAGCCTGGTGAAGGTGGTCAGCTTCCTGGTAGCAAGGTATCAGATTACATCGGTAAATTGCGTTATTCAGTACCGGGCGTTGGTTTGATTTCTCCTCCTCCGCATCATGATATTTATTCAATTGAAGATTTGGCTCAATTGATTCATGATTTGAAGAACGTGAACAGCACCGCTGACATTTCAGTGAAATTGGTTTCTGAGGTGGGTGTTGGTACGGTTGCTGCAGGTGTTGCTAAGGCAAAAGCAGATCACGTGGTGATCGCTGGCCACGATGGCGGTACAGGTGCATCACCATTGTCATCTATCAAGCATGCTGGTAGCCCATGGGAATTGGGTCTTGCTGAAACTCAGCAAACATTGGTGCTGAATGGTTTACGCAGCCGTATTCGTGTGCAAGCAGACGGACAAATGAAAACTGGCCGTGACGTGGTAATCGGCGCTCTATTAGGTGCCGACGAATTTGGTTTTGCCACTGCACCATTGGTGGTTGAGGGTTGCATCATGATGCGCAAGTGGTTGCGTAAGAAGTTTTCAGGTAAGCCAGAACACGTGGTGAATTTCTTCTTCTTCATCGCTGAAGAAGCTCGTGAAATCATGGCGCAATTAGGTATTCGTAAATTTGACGATTTAATTGGTCATACAGAACTCTTGGATACGAAGAAGAGCATCGAGCACTGGAAAGCCCGCGGTTTGGATTTCTCAAAGATTTTCCAAGCACCGAATGTTCCAGCAAGCGTTCCTAAGTACCAAGTTGAAACTCAAGATCATGGTTTAAGCACAGCCTTGGATCATGCCTTGATTGAAAAATCAAAAGCCGCTTTAGAAAAAGGTGAGCGAGTTTCATTCATTCAACCAATCAAGAACGTGAACCGCACAGCCGGTGCTATGTTGTCTGGTGAAGTGGCTAAACGTTATGGTCACGAAGGTTTGCCTGATGACACGATTCACATTCAATTGAATGGCACTGCTGGT
>JBJOKN010000161.1:0-2851 GCA_046046075.1 Pseudomonadota bacterium | reverse complement strand
GGCCAGTAGGGGCTGTTTGGGTATTTTTTAACAAAGGCCTGAAAGCCTGTATCAGCTCTCTTTAAATTACCATCCTGAAAAGCCTTTAATGCAGCGTCATAGGCTTCTTTTTCGCCGGGCTGAACTTTGCCTTGAACACCCTCAATCTCCATCACTTGAGGCTCATGCTTTTTCATGCGCTCGTTCAAGTCTTGATAGAAAGTTTTCTGTTGTGCCGTTAACTCTTCAACTTGCTTTTCAAGAACTTCTGATCGACCACGCAATTTAGCGGTTTCTTGATTGAGTTCATCAAGACGACCTTGAAGCTCCACTTGGGCTTTTTGACTGGCCGAGAGTTGTGCTCGCAAATCCAAAATGGCGCGGCGCGCTTCACCGTCTTCTATGAAAGCAAAACTAGCAGTGGATGTGAAAGATAGGCTAACAAAAACAACAGCGGCCAAAGCCGCTGTTGAATTTTGCAGAAAACTAAAGCACTTTGATTGCTGCATGAGTGTTCTTTTCTTAAATCAATTTAAGTCAATTAATAAGCGATGTCTGCACGGCGATTCTCTTGCCAAGCAGCCTCATTGCTACCTTGTGCTTTTGGCTTTTCTTTACCAAAGCTCACTGCTTCGATCTGCGAATCAGGCACACCTAGCAATGTCAATGACTTACGCACAGCTTCAGAACGACGTTGACCCAATGCCAAGTTGTATTCAGTTGTGCCACGCTCATCTGTGTTGCCTTCAATCTTGATCTTGCGATCTTTGTTGGCCTTCAAATAATTAGCGTGAGCTTGCAATGTTGCTTGGTACTCAGACTTAACTGCATAGCTATCAAAGTCAAAATAAACGCTGCGCTTGAACAATGGGCTCTTAGGGTCATTCCATGGCTGTGCGCTGAAATCAGTACCGCCCTTACCGCCAGCAACATCATCTAGTTTTACGCCAGATGCGCAAGCAGTTAATAGAGCCACTGACAACAAGATCGTTGCGCGACGAGCAATTGAAAATTCTTTCATGATTTTCTCCAGTCTAAATATTTATTAATCTGTGTGTTACTGATTTTATTAGTTAATTTTCATCAAAAAAGGCTTAATTCGATGAATTAAGCCCTATCGTATCAAATTAAGATGAATTCAGCGTCAAATTCAGCCCTTTTGAGAACACTAGTCCATGAAAGGACCCCAGGCTGGTTCACGAATATCAGCGCCCGGCAAACTCAAAGTTTGCTTGTTTTTGCCATCGATAGATACAGCCATCAACACTGGCTTACCAGCTGCGCGAGTGGCATACAGGATGTATCGGCCATTAGCAGCAAATGTCGGCGTTTCGTCACGAGTACCATCACTCAACGCAGTGACCTCTCCTGTGGCCAAATCTTGTAGATGCAAACGATAAGCACCAGAAACTCGGGCGATGTAAGCTAAATTTTTACCATCTGGTGACAAACGCGGACTGGTCACAAAAGAATGTTTAAAAGTCACTCGTTGCGCAGCACCAGCTGCTTCACCAGCAATCGGCATCCTATAAATCTGAGGACTACCACCACGATCACTCGTGAAATAAATAGACTTACCATCTGGCGACCACTGTGGCTCTGTATCAATCGATGAACTCCTGGTCAAACGCTGCAAACCAGTACCATTGGCATTGATTTTGTAAATCTGGGTATTACCATCTTTCGATAGAGCCATAGCCAGTTGACTGCCATCCACCGACCAAGAAGGTGCACTGTTATTACCTTTCTGATTTGAAAGAACAGTGCGGCGCCCGGTTGCTAACTCATGAACGTAAATCACAGGCTTGCGCGACTCAAACGAAACATAGGCAACTTTTTTACCGTCCGGTGACCAATTAGGAGAAATGATTGGCTCATTGCTTGCTAGAGCCGGCTTAGCGTTTTCGCCATCAGAATCAGAAATCACCAAACGATGACTCTTACCAGAACGAATCACATAAGATAAACGCGTGGAAAAAATGCCGCGCTCACCCAAAATCTTTTGAATGATGTCATCAGCAATCTTGTGTCCCGCCAGGCGCAAATCTTCAACACCAACTGTGACAACAATACCGCCCAAGCTTTCGCCTTTACGAATATCAAATAAACGATAACGAATTTCAAAACGGCCATCAGATAGCTTGGTGACATTACCAACTGCTAAAGCATCAGCGCCGCGAGCCGACCATGATTTGTAATCAGGATTGATGTCCCAACCCAACTCGGCAGATCCACTCTCGACATTTCGAATCGCACCACTGCGAGTCAAGTTAGACCGAACCACATCAGTTACTTTGACTGGCAATTGGTTTTCACCAACGAAGCGCATCACAGCAACTGGAAACAGTGACTGACCCACACCAGTGATTTCAATATTCATTTGCGCTTTGACACCCACTGAAAATGTCATCAACGCTAATATCATCAAAACATTCTTGGCCAGAGTTGTTTTCATCTTTGGGTCACCAATCTCATCAATCAACTTAATCTTTAGGTTTAAAGGTCAAACGTATTTGTTTAGGTACTTTGCCATCATCATCTTTGGGTAACGACTGAGCATCATCAATTGCTCTTAAAACAGCACGATCCCAAGCAGCATCACCACTGCTTTTTAAAACTTTTCTATTCATGATTGTGCCATCAGGAGCCAACTCCACGCCAACCTCAACCGCAGGATTACCTGCCACCAAAGAGGGATTAAACACAATCAATGGCAATATTTTTTTACGCACCTTGTCTGCATAGCCAGGTTTGGCATTGCCGCCACCACCCACACCATCTCCAACCACACCTCCTCGACCGCCTGCAGCACCTTCTTTACCTGCAGCCGATCTGAGACGTGCCAATTGATCAGAACGGGCTTTTTCTTGAG
>JBJOKN010000025.1:0-19367 GCA_046046075.1 Pseudomonadota bacterium | reverse complement strand
GATTCATGAATTTGTGGAGCTTTGTCTTTGTATTGATAGATGGTCATGACGTCTTCCTTTTTTATATTTTTTTACTTTATTTATTACTTTTCTTATTGGTTTGCTTATTGATTTGCAAATATCAGGCGTGAGGTTTCCAACGAATTGAGTATGAAGCAATCAAGACCTCGATCAACAGTGAAATCAAGGCAAGAATGAATGAGCCGATACCAGCCACAAAGGTATAAAGAACAAAAGCAGACACCATTAGTTTTCCACCACTTGTTTCAGCGAAAAATAATTCCAAGATGGTCAGTCCAATCATGATGGCACACAAAACCAAAAAAATCATTGAGACATTGATAAAGCGTCCACGTGTGGCAATATTTTTTAGCTCTTGATTGTAAGAGTCACGCATCGTCTGTTTAAGATTTTCATCCATGAGCTCTTTATGAAGTACGCGGGAGCGGTCAATCACCCGAGCCAAGCGGTGAGTCAAGGCACCAATCATGCCAGCCACTGCTGTTAACAAGAAAACTGGCGCCACCGCCAATTGAATACTATCGCTCAAGGTACTTGGATTCATCATATAAGGAATATACCGCAGGTCAGTAAATACCGCCAATTAGAAAGAAAATAAGCGACCTAAGTCGCTTATTTTCAGTGCTTATCTTCACTATGCGTGAGAGTCAGATCTCTTAAAAAGTAACTGGATACAAGATGTCTTTTGTGACATTTTGAATATCTCTGTGGCCTGTGAAAGCCATGGTGATATCCAATTCTTTATGAATGATCTCAAGGCACTTGGTCACACCAGCCTCACCCATCGCACCAAGACCATATAAGAAAGGAAAGAAAGGACGGCCAATCAAAGTTCCTTTAGCGCCCAATGCCCAAGCTTTCAAAACATCTTGACCTGAACGAATACCACCATCCATCCATACCTCAATGTCTTTGCCAACCGCATCAACAATGCCAGGCAATGCTTGAATACTTGAAACAGCACCATCTAACTGGCGACCACCATGATTAGAAACAATCAAAGCATCAGCACCAGAGTTAGCGGCTAGACGTGCATCACCCTCGTCCAAAATACCCTTGATGATGAGCTTGCCACCCCAACGGTTTTTAATCCATTCAACATCACCCCAATTCAAAGCAGGATCGAATTGCTCTGCCGTCCAAGATGACAAAGATGACATATTGCCCACGCCTGTAGCGTGACCAACAATGTTTCTAAAGGTTCTGCGCTGAGTACCCAACATGCCCATGCACCAACGTGGCTTGGTCATCATATTGATGATGTTCGGAATCGTTAATTTTGGAGGCGCTGACAAACCATTCTTAAGGTCTTTGTGACGCTGACCCAAAATTTGCAAATCAAGGGTTAAAACCAAAGCAGAACATTTGGCTGCTTTGGCACGATCAATCAAGCGCTCGATAAAGCCACGGTCTTTCATGACATAAAGCTGGAACCAAAAAGGCTTGGTGGTGTGTTCTGCCACATCTTCAATGGAGCAGATACTCATGGTTGATAAACAGAAAGGTACGCCAAACTTCTCGGCAGCCTTGGCAGCCAAAATCTCACCGTCTGCGTGTTGCATACCAGTTAAACCGGTCGGAGCCAATGCCACAGGCATGGCAACTTCTTGACCAATCATTTTTGTTTTGGTCGTTCTGTTTTCCATGTTCACAGCTACTTTTTGGCGTAGCTTGATCTTTTGAAAATCAGATTCGTTTGAGCGATAAGTAGACTCAGTCCAAGAACCAGAATCTGCGTAGTCATAGAACATTTTCGGCGTTCTTTTTTTATGCAAAATGCGCAAATCTTCGATATTGGTAATAACTGGCACTATCATCTCCTCAGGGATTCAGTATTTGAAGCGAGTTACGCTGTAATAGCTGTAATATTTCGCTTTTCACCATTATAGGTACTCTTTACTCAGCATGGCAAAACCTCTTTCTTTAGAAAAAATCCTATTTAGCCAAGGGTTTGGGACGCGTCGCTACTGTAGCGACCTAGTCTATGCTGAGCTGGTCAAAGTCAATGGCGTTTTGGCTGAAGACCCTGATGAAAAGATACCGACTGAGAATTTACAGCTTGAAGTAGATGGTGAAACATGGGAATTTCATGAAAAAGCCTATGTGGCCTTTCATAAGCCAGTTGGCTACGAATGCTCCCATAAAACCAGCCATCATCCAAGTATCTACGGTCTTTTGCCTCAACCTTTGGTTGAGCGAGGTATTCAATGTGTGGGTCGCCTAGACCATGACACCACTGGCTTGATTTTGATGTCTGACGATGGCCAATTCATTCACCGCATGACGACTCCTAAAAAGAACATCGGCAAGGTATATCAAATCACTGCTGCGGATGATTTGACTGAAGGACAAATTCAACACCTATTAAATGGGGTTGTTTTAGATGATGACCCCAAGCCTTGCTTTGCCAAAGCTTGCGTTCAGCGATCCAGTAGAGTGCTAGAAATGACCATTGTTGAGGGACGCTATCACCAAGTCAAACGGATGATGGCAGCTGTGGGCAATCATGTCGCTCAATTGCATCGATTATCGATTGGTGAATATCATCTACCCACTGATTTACCTGAGGGTGAATGGCGTTGGCTCTACCCTGATGATCTCAAACAATTATCTGTCAGTATCTCTGAGGCTTAAATCAGCAATCTTTTGAGTTACATCAATATATAAAACGCCAATCAGCTCTAAAGTGAAAATATCTTCACAAGGAGTTCATCATGTTAGGCGAATTATTCGGATCTTTTGCAGGGCAATTAAGTTTATTGGTCATCTTGGCCATGATCGTGACAGGCGTTATAGCTGTCAAAGTGGTCGTGAAAAAGATGAACGAAACCCCACAAAAATAATTACTTGATGAGCGCTAGACCCTCTTTGAATTGAGGGTGCTCACAAGACTGCAAGAGCTCAAAGACCACCATCTCAGTTGTCACGAGCTCTGCCCCGTTAGATGCCAAACGGTCAAATGCAGCATCACGATTAGCTTCTGTGCGAGAGCTACACGCATCGGTCACAACCCAGACATCAAACTCTTCATCTAGCAAACCCAAAGCAGTTTGCAATAAACAAACATGGGCCTCACACCCAGCAATCAAAATGGTATTTTTTTCACTTTGATTTTCTTGTTTACGCTGAATGTGCTTAGGCAAACTTCTGGCATTACCCATCGGCTTAGGCGGTGCTCTTAACTCATCCACCAAACCATCAGCGCAAGCATCGAAATACATCTTGATCAAAGTTTTCTGGCAAAGAGATTTCAACTGAGCGTCATTAGGCCCTAATTTTTCTGGGTTTTGCTCAGTACCAATGATGGGTAGTTGCAATAACTTAGCAATTTTTGCCAAGCGCACCGCATTGGCCAATACCTGCTCAGCCTGATGAATCACAGGCATCAATTTGCTTTGATAATCAACCAGCACCAATTGGGTTTCTTGCGCATTTAAAAGTATGGACATAATGAGTAATGATTCTTTAAGATGAATACGTGGTATTTTCTTATAAAAAGAGACCTAGGAGTAATAATTTGTTTGCCGCCTTTTTGATCATCATCCCTTTTGTTACTTTTGTTTTTTACATCAGGGCCATCAGCAAAACCATCAAAGCGATTGACCCTGAATACCGAACTCAATCTCCAGGAATGGCTTGGCTTTTGCTCATCCCAATTTTCAATGTGATTTGGTTCTTTTTCCTTCTCAAATCGATCAAAAATGGCTTTTTACGCATGTATGAAAACAGAAGAATCAGTCAGCCGATTGATACTGGCTATGCCTATGGCATAGCCATGGGTTGCTGCTGGGCAGCAATCTTTATACCTAAACTGATTTTTGTGGCTTTGATCCCAATGTTTGTCTTTTCAATACTTCATTGGACAAAACTGAATAACGCCAGAAAGCGCTTGAGTGAAGAGTTAAATCAAGCTTGATGTGAGGAATCTCTCTGGATAAAGCCCTGTTTACTTACTGAGGCTTTTTCAAATGGATTTGTGCGGTCATCTTACCGGCAAAAATCATGTCTAATTGAACGCCGTCAATGCCCTGCGCAATCTTCACACCATCTTGTGCAACTGGAAATGTTTTTTCTAGCATCAGCATATTTTTAGGCCAATCCACTCGCAAGACTGCGCTCATTGGCAAGTAACCATCAAAGTAACGGCGCATCAAAGGGCCTGCGTTCAAGGTGTATTGCTCAGGCGACACTTTATCCAAAGCCCTTGATTCCAAGTCAATGCAAATAGAGGCGCCGCGCTCAACATCAGTGAGGGTCACGCGATTGTCTTTGACCTCTGCCGAGTTCATTTTTTCTAGTGACTTAACAGTGATCTTTTTAATTCTATTTTCATTAAAAACAATCACTACTTTTCTAATTGGATCTAATTGACGATGGCAAGTGGCAATGGTCACCACGCCAGAATCTAAACTTTGTGGGCTGATCATCACCCTAGATTCATAACTATAAGCACCGGGATCAGGCCGATTTTTTAAGTATTTGATTTCGCCTTCATTGGCAATATCGGAAAACTCTAGAGCTGCAAGAGGATTTGCTGCGAGCAAAATAATTGAGCAAGCAAGTAGGCGCAGGGCTTGTTTCATCATGAATGTTCCTTGGCTTGATACTGCTGAACTTTTTCTAACCAAATATGCAAAGCATTGGCCAGGTCTTTTTTACTGAAGGAACAACTTTCCTCTGTAAAGAGCGATGATGACTCCACCCTAGATAAAACATTCTCAAGAGCTTTGCCATATTTTTCTGGCAACTGACTGTCTTTACAAAAAACACGGAATGCCTGAATTAATTCAGATGCATTTCCACTGCCATCTAACCAAGCTTGTAGTGAATGTTGAGCACCTTGAGGATTCTGAGTACCCATACTTATTTTCCTGCTACCTGGTATTCATTGGATAAAACTGTCATCAATTCAGCCACTGACATGGCTCGAGCTTTGGCGTATGCTGTTCCGGCCCAAAGATTTTGGTAATCCCCTTGATCCTGTTGTGCCGCCCACTGCCTCATTGGTGCAGTCATATTATTTTGAACAGGGAAAGGTAAATAAGTTTTACCTTCCATCAATGACATGTATTGATTTTTAACTCCCTGTGCAGGTCGTCCTGAAAAAGCTCTGGTGAAAGCAGTCCCCAACTCATGCTTGGTCAGGACAAAGCGACGATGGGCAGGACTCGATCCTGCCTCAGTGGTCACCAAGAATGCCGTGCCCATCTGAGCGGCCGATGCACCAGCCTGAATGATGTCATGGATACCCTGGCCGTCCATGATGCCGCCTGCTGCCACGATGGGTATTTGAAGATGCTGATTCAACACTTGAACCAAATCTTTTATAGTCAATTGTTGATCCACACCCTCAGGATCAAAGATACCGCGATGGCCACCCGCTTCAATCCCCTGAGCAACCACAAAGTCAACATCAGCAGACTGAATCACCAAAGCTTCTTCCAATGAAGTAGCTGTGACACCCACTGTAATACCCAATGAGTGAGCCTTTTCAATCACATGCTGAGGAGGCAAACCAAAATGAAAGGTCAAGACCTCTGGTCGATGCACCCAAATAGGTTCAAGCATGCTTTGTAAATCTGGAATGTATGGCGACTTAGGAATAGCGACTGTCACACCCAGTGAATCAACGACATCTTTTAGATCACTCAATGCTTGCTGCTGTTCTTGCTCAGCAGGCATGATGGGCTCTTTAAAAACGAAAAAATTGGCATTGATTCTGGTATTAGTAACTTTTTTGATGAGTGCTGAAGTCGCCTTTAAATCTGCATCGATTTTTTCTGGACTTGAATAAGCAAAGCCAAAACTGCCTAATCCGCCAGCGTCAGAGACAGCAGCCACCAATGCGGGTGTATTCACACCACCAGCCATTGGCGCTTGTATCACTGGAATTGCTAAGTCAGAAAACTTGAACATGTCATGCACTAATTAAGAAAATTACTACTAGCATACCTGTTCATGATGATTTTTTCAGCCAAGATGAAAAAAGGGGCTTTCCGAAGAAAGCCCCTTGTGTTTACTGCTTATTACTTGACTGCTTGGCTTTAACGTAAGTTATTGCCTAACAAAGTCTTAAGCTTCTACTGTTTTTGCTACATCACTGAAACCTTTGATTTGATCAAAGTTCATGTATCTGTAGATTTCAGCGCCGCTAGCGTTTAGAACGCCCATGTCAGCCATGTACTCTTCTTTGGTCGGAATGCGACCTAATTTAGAGCAAATAGATGCCAACTCGGCTGAACCCAAGTAAACAAATGTGTTTTTACCTAAACGATTCGGGAAGTTACGTGTTGATGTTGACATCACAGTAGCACCTTCACGAACTTGCGCTTGGTTACCCATACACAATGAACAACCTGGCATTTCCATACGTGCACCAGCGCCACCTAAAACACCGTAGTGACCTTCTTCTGTTAATTGCTGTGCGTCCATCTTAGTTGGAGGAGCAACCCACAATTTCACAGGAATATCACGCTTACCTTCAAGTAATTTAGAAGCGGCGCGGAAGTGACCAATGTTGGTCATGCAAGAACCGATGAAGACTTCATCAATCTTTGCACCTGATACTTCAGACAATGTCTTCACATCATCAGGGTCGTTCGGACATGCAACGATTGGCTCATGAACATCAGCCAAATCAATTTCAATCACTGCTGCGTATTCTGCATCAGCATCACCTTTGAGCAACTCTGGTTTTGCCAACCATGATTCCATCGCCTTGATACGACGACCCAATGTGCGTGCATCTGAGTAACCATTGGCAATCATCCACTTCATCAATGTGATGTTGCTGGTCATGTACTCAATGATTGGCTCTTTGTTCAAGTGAACGGTACAACCTGCAGCTGAGCGCTCTGCAGATGCGTCTGACAATTCAAATGCTTGCTCAACTTTTAGATCAGGCAAACCTTCGATTTCTAGAATACGGCCAGAGAAAATGTTTTTCTTACCCTTCTTCTCAACGGTCAACAAGCCTTGCTTGATCGCATACAAAGGAATCGCATTCACCAAGTCACGCAATGTGACACCTGGTTGCATTTTGCCTTTGAAGCGAACCAACACAGACTCAGGCATATCCAAAGGCATCACGCCTGTCGCTGCAGCAAACGCTACCAAACCTGAACCCGCTGGGAATGAAATACCGATTGGGAAACGTGTGTGTGAATCACCACCTGTACCAACTGTGTCAGGCAATAACAAACGGTTCAACCATGAGTGGATCACACCATCACCTGGACGCAAAGCAACACCACCACGGGTGCTGATGAAGTCTGGCAACTCATGGTGCATCTTCACATCAACTGGCTTTGGATAAGCAGCTGTGTGGCAGAAAGATTGCATCACCATGTCTGATGAGAAACCTAAACAGGCCAAATCTTTTAATTCGTCACGAGTCATTGGACCAGTGGTGTCTTGAGAACCCACTGTTGTCATCTTAGGCTCACAGTAAGTACCTGGACGAACGCCCTTGCCTTCAGGCAAGCCACATGCACGACCAACCATCTTCTGGGCCAATGAGAATCCTTTGCCTGAGTCTGTTGGATTGGTTGGCAAGCGGAACAATGTTGATACTGGCAAGCCCAAAGCTTCACGAGCTTTAGCAGTTAAGCCACGACCGATGATCAATGGAATACGGCCACCGGCACGAACTTCATCAAATAGAACATCTGACTTTACCTTGAACTCAGCGATTACTTTGCCATCTTTGAGTGCTTTACCTTCATAAGGACGCAATTCAATCACATCGCCCATGTTCATGTTATTGACGTCTAACTCGATCGGTAATGCGCCAGCATCTTCCATGGTGTTATAGAAAATCGGAGCAATTTTACTACCCAAACAAACACCACCAAAACGCTTGTTAGGTACGTAAGGAATGTCTTCACCAGTGAACCACAACACTGAGTTAGTCGCTGATTTACGTGATGAACCAGTACCAACAACGTCACCAACGTAGGCAACCAAGTTACCTTTGGCTTGCAGGGCTGCTAATTGCTTGATTGGGCCAACCTTGCCTGGCTCTTGAGGCTCAATGCCTTCACGTGGGTTTTTCAACATGGCCAATGCATGCAATGGAATGTCTGGACGGCTCCAAGCATCTGGTGCTGGAGACAAATCGTCTGTGTTTGTTTCGCCTGTTACTTTGAACACGGTCAAAGTCATGCTTTGTGGAACTTCAGGACGGCTTGTGAACCATTCAGCATCAGCCCAGCTTTGCAATACAGCCTTAGCGTTCGCATTGCCTTTGTCAGCCTTTTCTTTAACGTCATGGAATTGATCAAACATCAACAATGTTTTCTTCAAACCTTCAGCTGCGATACCGCCCACTGTGGCGTCATCCAATAAATCAATCAATGGAGAGATGTTGTAACCACCAAGCATCGTGCCAAGCAACTGAGTCGCTGTTTCACGAGTGATCAAAGGTGTTTTTTCTTTACCAAATGCAACCGCTGCCAAGTAAGAGGCCTTCACCTTGGCTGCATCATCAACACCAGCTGGCACGCGATGAGTGATCAACTCAATCAAAGTTGCATCTTCACCTTTTGGTGGATTTTTAAGCAACTCAATCAACTCGCCAGTCTGCTGAGCTGACAATGGCAATGGTGGAATACCCAGAGCTGCACGTTCGGCAACATGATCACGGTAGGCTTTCAACATGGTGTTTCCCTCTCTTTATAGGCAAATAACAAGCAATCTTTAAGAC
This sequence comes from Pseudomonadota bacterium, assembly GCA_046046075.1. Taxonomy (GTDB): domain Bacteria; phylum Pseudomonadota; class Gammaproteobacteria; order Burkholderiales; family Burkholderiaceae; genus Polynucleobacter. The sequence continues at coordinate 10,642 of JBJOKN010000025.1, read as the reverse complement.
TTATATCTTATATAAGACTTGAGTTTCTGGCAAGAGATTGCGATTCATATAATGACAAAATAGCCTAAATTAGTTGCTAATACATGAATAGGCAGATTAAAATAAAAAAATCATATAAATCAATGATTTAATTAAGCAGCCCATGAAGAAAACAGACCTTTATAAGAACGCGGGATTGGCTGTAGCCAACCAAATGAAGAATTCAGCCCCAAAGCCCAAGGGAGCGAATAAAAAGAACGCCGAGAAAAAGGTCAACCCTTTACTGGCTTCATTATTGAAAAAGCCTGAGTAACAGGCTTCGATCGGTCTTTTATTGAGTTTTATTGAATAATTAAAGCGCTAGCTTGGCTTTTAATTCAGGTGGCCAAGAAGCCGCTTTTTGGGTCTTAAAGTCCACCCAAACAATCGTTGCCCCAGATGTAGCGCGCACTGTGTCTGGGTCCCCCACCAAAGACATCACGTTGAAAGTATCTAAACCGACTCGGGTGGGATTGGCAATATAGGTTTTGATGATGAGATCTGCTGGGTACTCAACAGGCTTCATGAAATTACAAAAAGCATTGACCACCACAACGCCCTGCTCATCTTGCGCGAAGTTCAATCCCAAACTATCCAACCAATTGATGCGGGCTTGTTCGATGTAACGAAAGTAGACCGCATTGTTCACATGACCAAAGGCATCCATGTCACCCCAACGGATTGGGATGATGGATTCATGAACAAATGTTTTTTCTTCAGGAATTGGGATGCGCATGTGAATCTATTTCAAGCTGTATGTTTATCAATTTTGAACCAAGCAGCATACATCGCTGGCAAAGCCAATAAGGTCAAAGCAGTCGCCACGATCAAGCCACCCATGATAGCGATTGCCATCGGACCCCAGAACACACTGCGTGACAAAGGAATCATAGCTAAGACTGCAGCGGCAGCTGTCAAGATGATCGGTCTGTAACGTGTTACACATGCATGAATGATCGCCTCTCTGGCTGGCATACCAGCAGAGCGACCCTGTTCAATCTGATCAATCAAGATTACTGAGTTACGCATGATCATGCCCAGCAATGCGATGAAGCCCAATAAAGCCACAAAGCCGAATGGCTTATTGAACAATAACAAGGTGAGTGCCACCCCTGAAATACCCAAAGGCGCTGTTAAGACCACCAAAAAGGCTCTAGAGCTACTGCGCAACTGAATCACTAACAATGTGAAGGTGATGAATAGCATCACCGGTATACCAGCATTGATCGAATCTTGACCACGAGAGCTCTCTTCTACTGAGCCCCCAATATCTACTTTGTAACCGGGTGGTAATTTGGCCATCAATGGCTTGAACTCTTTGTATAACTCTGCTGTCGCAGTTGGTCCCTGAACACCTGGAATCACATCCGCCTGGAGCGTGATAGCGTATTCGCGATTCTCACGCCAAATCGTGGCAGGTTCCCACACAACATTCACATTTGCAATACGACCCAATGGAATTGATTGACCGCCCACCGTGGTCAACATGGTTTCATTCAGATCACTGGTTTGATTGCGTTCCGCGCGAGGCAAACGCAAAACAATCGGCGCCAATAAATCACCCTCTCGATACTGGCCAATCGTGACACCACCAAAGTGGCTAGCCAATGTTTGCGCGATCACTTGAGGTGGCACGCCTAGCTCACGAGCTTTGGCTGCATCGACATCAATTTTGGCCACTGCTTGATTTTCATTCCAGTTATCTTTCACGCCATAGACGATGGATGACTGAAACGCGCAGTCTTGCTTCAGGCGCAGCATCTTCCAATATGCGTGGCAAAACTTTATTCAAACGATCGCGATGGCGCAAGTCAGCAACAATCACTGCTTGCGCAGCATTGGATCTTGGAAAAATAATGTCTAAAGGTAAAAAGAATCGCGGTGCTCCACTGCCTACCCACATCGTGACAGATTGCACACCCTCTTGCTCCAGAATTTTTGCTTCAATCTTTTTGGCAGCAGCTTCAGTTGCTTCAAAACTAGAACCTTCAGCCAAAAAAATGTCTACCAAAATTTCAGGGCGAGATGAATCTGGGAAGAATTGCTGTTGTACCTGACTCATGCCAACAATGCCAAGCACAAACGTTGCGATTGTTGCCATGATGGCTTTTTTACGGTGATCAATGCACCATGCGACGACCACTCTAAATCGTTCATAAAACGGTGTATCGAAATGTTCATGCTGTGCACCCTCAGGGGTGGCATGGGCTGGCTTCTTCAAGAGCAAGAATCCTAAATACGGCACAAACAAAACAGATACAAACCAAGAAATGATCAGTGCAGCGGCAGTGACTGCAAAAATAGCAAAGGTGTATTCGCCCACGGCTGATTTAGCAATGCCAATCGGTAAAAATCCAACCGCTGTGATCAAAGTGCCAGTCAACATCGGCATGGCTGTCAGCTCATAGGCTGCTGTCACAGCCTTCATGCGATCGTAGCCCTCTTCCATCTTACGCACCATCATTTCAACAACGATGATGGCGTCATCAACCAGCAGACCCAAAGCAATGATCAATGAACCCAAAGAAATCTTATGCAAGCCCACACCGGCCAAATGCATGACCAAGAAAGTCACTGCCATCACCAAAGGAATGCTGATGGCTACCACTAAACCAGGTCTTGGATCAATTCTCCAAGGATGTCGATGCAAACCAAGTGCCAACAAACTCACTGCTAAGACAATGATCAATGCCTCAAGCAAAGTCATCAAAAATTCTTTGACTGAGCCAGCTACCACTTTGGGCTGATCTTGTATCAATGACAAGGTCACGCCGGCTGGTAAGTCTTTTTCAATTAACTGGCTGGCTTTGGTCAAAGTTTTACCAAGTTCAACAATGTCTCCGCCTTTGGCCATTGATATACCCAAAGCCACCAACTCTTCACCTTGAAAACGCACTTTGCTTTTCGATGGATTGATCACATCACGGCGAACCTCTGCAATATCACCCAAACGAATCGACGCACCTGATGGTGCGCGCAAAGGCATCGCTTTGATATCTGCCACATTCTCAAAAGGTCCACCCACACGGATGGGCATTGAAAAAGAGCTTGATTCAATATTTCCACCACTTTCAATGGTGTTTTGTTGATTCAATTGCTGAGCCACAACCGCTGGCGATAAACCATACTGAGCCATCTTTTTACGAGATAACTCAACGTACACCATTTCATCTTGCAAGCCGTACACATTCACCTTGCCAACATCTTTTACTTGCAATAAACGCTGCCTGATTTGGGTTGTGAAGTCTCTCACCTCTCGGGGCGTGTAACCCTTTGCAGACATGGCAAAGATAACGCCATAAGTATCACCAAAGTCATCGTCAAAATAAGGGCCTTGCACCCCCATCGGCAAATAAGATTTTGAATCGTTGACTTTTTTACGGACGGTATAAAAAAGATTTGGAATCTCTTTAGCAGGCGTGCTGTCTTTAGCAAAAAAGATGATCATTGATTCGCCAGGATGTGAAAAGCTGCGAATCTTGTCGATGCTTGGTACTTCTTGCAGAGTTCTTTCAATCTTATTGGTAACTTGATCAGATACCTGAATGGCTGTTGCTCCAGGCCAAATGGTTCGTATCACCATGGCCCTGAAAGCAAACGGCGGGTCTTCGTCTTGACCTAATTGAAAATAAGAACCAATGCCCAATAAGACCAAGGCGATCATTAAATAGCGCGTCAGCGCACTATTCTGAATCGCCCAGCGCGATAAATTGAAGCGATCAGACATCACTGAGCCTTTTCAGTGATGGCGATTCTGACTTGCTGGCCTTCACTCAGGGCGTGCCATCCAGTAGCAATCACGATATCACCAGCTACCAAGCCACTCACTAATTCGGCAGATTGATCATCAATCTTTCCCAGTACAAGTTTGACAGAACTGATTTTTCCTGTGGTCTGAGATCCTTGATCAAGAGTTAACTTGAAGACACTCACACCATCACTGTGTATGGCAGTTGTTGGAATTTTTAGAGGGCCTTTAGAACTAGCCTTTGGATTGCTATTATTTTTTTCAATCTTATGGCCAGATTTATCTGTGTTGATTTTTCCAACCACATCCTGACTACTGACCATCTGCCCTACAGCAATACTCATCTGAGAAACTTTGCCAGCCTCCAAAGCTCTCAAAGTAACAAAGCCGATACTTTCAATGGCTTGTTCATACTTAGCACGGGCTGATTCAATGGTCGCAACACGACGATCGAATTCAGATGCTGAGATGAAGTTTTTGTTTTTTAAATCGGTATACCTCTTAAAGTCAGCTTCAGCCGACTGCAACTCTGCCTTGGTGGCGCGATAACTGATCATCACAGAGGATTCAGAAGAGACGCTATTTGGAATGATGCGCGCCAATGATTGTCCAGGCAAAACCGCATCACCTGCTTTGACAAGAACCTCCATCACTTTGCCACTGGCATCAAAACGTAAAACACCAGGGTCCTTCATCACAGGTTCCTGAGTCATTTCACTGGACTGCCCCACAACCACCACTTTGACTAATCGAGGTAGAGGTTCTTGATCAGGACCTTTGCCACACGCCGAAAAAATGATGATTGATGCAAATAGTACAAGTAATTTGAAGGGGTGTTGGTTCATCTAAGCATTTTAATGCAAACAAAGCCTCAGTGCCTGCCTGATTTCTTTGGCTAAATCATGCCTTTTTTCAGCCAAAATGAATTGTCCAATCGAGATGGTTTGTGCCCCACTCTCTAAAACCACCAAATCCTTTTTTCGATCATACAAAGATTCAGGATCTTTGACCCTCACCCACGGGGCATTCCATTGTGTGAGAGATTTTTTGTATCCCAGGTTCAATTCGATGATCAGTTCAGAGTCTTGCAATGTGATTTTTTCGTAATCTCTGGCATGTCTGGCATAAATGAGTAATGCAATACCTAAGACTGAGAGTTCAATCAAAGTGAAAGGTAAAACCATCCAGGCACCAATGAACCAAAAATAAGTGGTGATCAAGCCCGAAAAACACACCATGGATAAATAAAAAATACCCACTTGCTTGGGCGTAAAAGAACAATTACGCCGCATCAACCACACGGTTTTAGCTTGTGGAGCTTCTGGGTTCATTTAGAGGGTCAATTTGATCAGCATGGCCATAGCTACCAAGATAGCAAAGATTGCAAAAGCTTGCTGAACCCTAGGCCCAGAAATGCTCTTAACCAACTGTCGACCAATCAATAGACCCAACATCGACCCTGCAGAAAATGGCAATGCCAAAGACCAGTTCATGGCGCCATAGAAATTAGAAAAAATCACCCCACCTGTTGAAACAATAGTGAGCACGCCCAAGGAGGTTGCCACAATTGATTTGATGGGTAAATCCGTGAACTTTCTTAAAGCAGGAACGATGATGAAGCCACCTCCCACTCCCAGTAAGCCTGAAAAAAATCCAGCCAGCGCTCCTGAGCCAAAGAGTGCTCTGGCGCAAGGCAATGTCCAAGTGAGCTTACCAATGGTTTGATCTAATTGGCATGGCGGTCCAAGCTCTTCCTCGATACCAGCCAATTCTCTTCTGGCCTGAGACCACATATTTCTGGCAACCAGCAAAAGAATGATTGAGAAAATTATGACCAAAGGCCAATTCGGCAATTGGTGCGCCAGCCAAATACCGATGGGTGACAAAATCAAACCTGCACAAGCGATTAAGAGAGCGGCTTTGTACCTGAGTATTTTTGCGGCAAACCCAAGATAAGCACCCAAGCCGGCAGATAAGGCCACCGCTAATAATCCGATGGGGGCTGCTTGCGCAACATTTAAATGTAGAAAAAATCCCAAGAGAGGCACAGACAAAATCGCCCCACCAGCACCCGTTAGACCTAAGACCACCCCGACAAAAATGCCAAGAGTGATCCCGATGAGTGTTAAATCCAACTAATCAACCAACTTGTTGGGCCAACATGTACAAGTTGGTTGATCTAGCACCTGATCGGCAGAAAGCCAAAATAGGACCAGGCATGGTCTCAAGCAAGCGAGCCATTTCTTGGGCTTGCTCTAGAGTGATTTGACCGCTGATCACTGGTAAGTATGCGTAATTAAGACCAAGCGCTTTTGCCGCAATTTCAATTTCTGCATTCAAGGGTTGCTGAGGACCAGCTTCACCATCAGGACGATTATTGATGATAGATTTGTAACCTTGACGTGCAATTTCAGCAACATCGTCCGCAGTGATTTGGCCTAAAGTACCAAATTGATCTGTATGACAAGCGATTTGTAGTGGCATGCCACATCCTCCAGTATTTGAATGTTGATTTGAATGATTACTTCCTATGACAGGCTCGCATGGTGGTGGAAGCATTCTCCATTGCAAATATCTCATCGCCAAAAGTGCACCCACAATGAAACCTGCAATAGCAATGAATGAACTGATGGCCAAAGTTGAAATACCGGTCAAGCCTTGACCGATCGTGCAACCAAAGGCAGTCACACCACCAACGCCTATCAAGATGCCACCAAGTAAATGATTGCCGGTGTCTTCTGCATTTCTAAAGGTTTCCCAATGGAAAGTCTTGGTCACGATCGAATAAATGAATGAGCCAAGGACTAAGCCAAAGACCGAAGCAATACCTAGAGTGATTTTTCTGCTTGCGTCACTGAAGAATGTTAGCCACTCAATCACGTAAGCATAAGGAGCCACATAGGTTAAGCTTTCCATGCGTCCACTATTGGTTGCAACGAAGACTTCTTCCAATGTATTTGGGTCTTCAGCCACATAACCCAAGACCCCTGAAATCCACCACACCAATAGAACAGCACCGCCCACACCAAAGCCAGCCAAGAGATTATTCAGATTCCAAAACTCTTTTTTGATCAGTGCGAACACAATCAGTGCGCCACCTATGATGAGCGCCAAACTGATCTGCAAAGTATCTTTGGCCATCCCCATCGAAGCAGCAAGCACACTTGGTAAATCCTGCTGTGTTGATAAGGTGACAAATACAGTATCTGTTGTGTTAACTCTTAAAACGCCAAACACGCCTCTTAAGGTCATGTAAGACGATAGGGCCAAGGTTAAAAAGACCACCAAAGACTTGAGATTGCCTGAACCGATGCGCAATAGAGTTTTACTACCGCAACCAGAAGCCAATACCATGCCAAAGCCGAACATTAAAGAACCCACAATGGTCGACACCCAAGTTAGGCGTGCGCCCGTATAAATAGACTTACTGACATCGATCACACCCATGGATGTCATGAAACCCACACCAACAATCGCCACACCAATGGCTAACAACCATTGACGCATGCGAGTCCACTCCCCCATGATGGCAATATCAGTGATGGCACCCATGGTGCAAAACCGTGTTTTTTGTAAAACAATGCCCAATAGGACGGTCACCACAAATGTGGACCAAAGAACGGTGCTAGATATGGAATTTAAGTTAATTTCAGGCATAAATAGAGGTTGAACCTTTTAAGCCTGACATTTTATGGCATTTTTGGTGATTAGCCCTTGGCTTGATCTTTCGCCGTCACTTTTAGGTACTCTTGATCACTGAAGCGCGGCACCCAATTCGGCTTGTAAATCACAAACACGGCCAGCAACATTCCTGATAAGGATCCTTCTGCAAAAGCTAAAACTACCAGGGTCACAAACCAATCAACCAAGTCCATGGACAAGCCCAGGCTGGCTGGCCAAAAAGCCTGGTGCCAGATCATCAAACACACGGCTGGAATGATCACACTCAGAACACCAGCCACGTAACCATGACCAAAGATGAACACAAAAAGATGCTTGGGTAGACAACCGCCGATCAAGCGCATCACACCACAAGCGCACATCGCTGGCAAAACACCCAAGAGTAAAAATTGATGGAGAGCATGATTGATGGTCCAGGAAGAAACCGAGGCAACGATGGTCGTCACGCCAGCAAGCATGACAATCGCAGGACGCAAGCCATACATTGCCACCAACAAAGATGCACCAAAAAATTGGAACGATAAGCCGATCAAAGCATCTGCAGCCATACCAGGCATATAGGCACGGATATTCCAGGCCACGCCTAGGGCCAAGATGCCACCCAATACTGAATTAACTACCTGAGGCCTGATCAATACTCTCCAATGATCATTGGAGAAAGCCCAGAACAGAACAAGACCAGATATGAGGAGAGATATGCTGGTCATGTTCATAGTCATGATGATTTATGCAGCGAAACCTGGGTTTCCTTTTGCACCTTCAATAATTGGCATATTGAGTTGCTTCGCTTTAACTGTCTTGATATCGCGAAGGTATTTAGCAACCACATCCCAAATTGGCTCACCACCAGCTGCTTTTGCTTCTTCTGCCACTGGAGCCCAGCCCGCGACCTTATAAGTCTTGTTCGGATCAATCAACTTACCATTGAGTGTCATATTGCTGATACGTTTGTTCGCTTGGCCCATTGGATTGATTGAATACTGAAGACCACCCACACGCACCATGTCACCACCCTGTTGGTAGTATGGATCTGGGTTGAACAAGTTGTCAGCGATATCCTCAAGCACCGTCTTGATCATGTCACCCTTCATCATGGTCACAGTGGTCCATGGGTAAGTGATGGCAGTTTGGTCAAGCACGTGCTCCATGGTGATGGCCTGACCTGGTAACAATGAAGTACCCCAACGGAAACCTGGTGAGAATGCAATTTCAGCATTTTTCACCGCCATCAAACCATCTAAGATTAATTGGTCAAAGCTACCGTTGAAGTTACCACGACGATACAAAGTACCCTCAGTCACAGCAAGCTTCTCACCCAACTTGGTTTCATATGGAGCGCGAATCTTATCGATCAGTTTATTCATCGCTGCATCAGCAGGAATCATGTCTGAGAAAACTGGCAATAGTTTGTAACGGAAATCAGCAATCTTGCCAGCGTTCACTTTGAAATCTAGAACACCCAAGTATTTACCGTTTGAACCAGCGTTCGTTACCAAAGTAACGCCACCTGGGTTTTTAACTTTCACTGGAGTTGGAACACCATCGTGAGTGTGTCCACCTAGGATTGCGTCGATACCTGTGACACGGCTTGCCATCTTCAAGTCAACGTCCATACCATTATGAGAAATCACCACAACGACTTTTGCACCCTTGGCACGAACTTCATTCACCATTTTTTGCATATTGTCGTCTTGAATACCAAACGTCCAATTGGCAACCATGTAACGTGGGTTAGCAATTGGGGTGTATGGGAAAGCTTGACCGATCACAGCCACTTTCACACCATTCATTTCACGAATCACATATGGATCAAATACCTGATCACCGAAGTCATTTGTTTTAATATTTTGAGCCAAGAATGAAATCTTGCCTTTGAAATCTTTTTCAACAATTTCTTTCACGCGCTCTTCACCAAGAGTCATCTCCCAGTGTGGCGTCATGATGTCTACACCCAAGGCCAAACACGCATCCACCATGTCTTGACCATTGGTCCACAAAGCAGTGCCTGAACCTTGCCATGTATCTCCACCGTCTAATAGCAATGCGCCTGGGCGGCTGCCTTTCATTTTCTTAACCAATGTGGCCAAGTGTGCAAAGCCACCTACTTTGCCGTATGTGGCTGCTGCCTTTTCAAAGTTCAAATAAGTAAAAGCATGGGCTTCTAAAGTATTTGGCTTGATGTTGTGAGCCTTTAAAAGATGCTCGCCCACTAAGTGAGGTGTTTTTCCAAACTGATCACCGAAACCTAAGTTCACATCTGGCTCACGGAAATAGATTGGTTTTAATTGAGCGTGACAGTCTGTGAAATGTAGAAAGTGCACATTACCAAAACGAGGCAAATCATAAAACTTGTTGGCCGCTGATTGAGCTTGCGCATAATCAGTATTGAGGGCCATACCACCCGCTGAGGCAACTGCTAAAACTTGTAAAAACTCTCTACGATTCATTGACATAAAAAACCTTATTAAAAAATAAAAAGGCCGCTAGACTGGATAGCATAGCGGCCCGATTTGAAACAAATTACTGATTAACTGGTGATGCTGGATCCAACAAAAGAGCCATCACGTGACGCATTTGGTCTTCTGTTAACAACTTATAGTGACCCATGCGCGGCATATTGCTGCAAGCGTTGTAGGCTTTAGCGTTGTAAATCTTGCCCCATGTGTACTGAACCACTGCTTCAGAGTTACCACGAAGCTTGCCGTAGTTCCATAGTGATGGACCAATATTGCCGTGAGAAATTTCTTTCTTGTTGATCTGATGACAGTTATAGCAACCACCACCGTTTGGTGTGCCTGCCTTATCTGTCCATGTAGCACCACGACCACTTTGAGCAATTCTCTCGCCCTCTTTCCAATCGCCTAAGTACTTGCCATCAGAAGGTTGCTTGATTGTTGCCATATTGGCTTTTTCAATGGCTTCACGCTTCTTAGGATCGCCCTTACCTTGCAAAGCGGCAGGATCAGAACAAAACTTTTGCGTGTCATCACGGTCTAAGCGATCTAAACCAGCTTGACCATTAGCTTTAAAACTAGCTGCGTGATCTTTTTCAAATTTGCTTTGAGCCATCACGGATGTTGATGCTGCCACAACTAGTGCAGCTGAAATCATTAAATGTAATTTTTTCATTATTTATCTCCCGCGACTTAGCGCTTCAATCCTGGTGTATTAATCACGCCATCTTTGGCTTTTGCG
>JBJOKN010000160.1:0-3395 GCA_046046075.1 Pseudomonadota bacterium | reverse complement strand
CTTTTGCCAAAGATGAGCAAATACATCTCACCGTGGTTGGCCCAGAGGCACCATTGGCAGGTGGCATTGTGGATATTTTTAGAAATCAAGGTTTGCGTATTTTTGGACCCACTCAAAAAGCAGCCCAACTGGAGTCTTCAAAAGATTTTGCAAAAGCGTTCATGAAGCGCCATCAGATTCCAACGGCTGAGTATCAAACCTTTTCTAATATCCAAGAAGCACACGCCTACATTGATGCCAAAGGTGCACCGATTGTGATCAAGGCAGATGGCTTGGCTGCAGGCAAAGGGGTGGTCGTTGCAATGACCCTTGAAGAAGCCCATGGTGCGATTGACATGATGCTGTCTGACAATAAATTGGGCGATGCTGGTGCCCGAGTGGTCATTGAAGAATTTTTACAAGGTGAAGAAGCCAGCTTCATTGTGATGGTTGATGGTAAAAATGTTTTGACATTGGCAACCAGCCAAGATCACAAACGTTTACTCGATGCTGATCAAGGTCCTAACACTGGCGGTATGGGTGCATACTCACCAGCACCAGTGGTAACACCAGAAATACACGCTCGCGCTCTACGTGAAATCATCATGCCAACTGTAAAAGGTATGGCTGCTGATGGCATTCCATTCACAGGCTTTTTATACGCTGGCTTGATGATTGATGGCAAAGGTCAAGTTAAAACTTTGGAATTCAACTGCCGCATGGGTGACCCAGAAACACAACCAATCATGGCTCGCCTCAAGAGCGACTTCTTAACTGCTTTAGATGCGGCAGTGGATGGCAAGCTTGATCAAGTGGAATTGGAATGGGACGCCAGAATTGCTTTGGGCGTGGTGATGGCTGCTCACAACTATCCAGAGACTCCGCGCAAAGGCGATGTCATCACTGGCATTCCAGCAGACGATGTTGATCACGTGACTTTCCATGCTGGCACCACCATGGACAATGGTGTGCTTAAAACATCGGGTGGTCGCGTGTTGTGCGTGGTTGGCTTGGATCACACCACCAAAGGTGCGCAACAAAAAGCTTACGCACATTTAGAGAACATTCGATTTGATGGCGCACAGTTCCGTCGCGACATTGGTTATCGCGCACTTTAATCAGATTAATCTTTATGCCAAACACAACCATTAACGTCGATCAGATTCGTCAGTATTTTTTAGGTTTACAAGAACGCATCACTGCCGGCATGAGTGCGGTTGACGGTAAAACTTTTGCCACAGACTCTTGGACAAAACCAGCAGATGCCAAACTCAAGGGCGATGGTCGCTCCATGATTCTTGAGGAAGGCAATATTTTGGAGCGTGGCGGTGTAGGTTTTTCTCACGTGCGTGGTGATTCAATGCCACCTTCAGCAACAGCTCATCGACCAGAACTCGCTGGCAGAGCTTTTGAAGCGATGGGCGTGTCATTGGTATTTCATCCTCGCAATCCGCACATCCCAACTGTTCACCTGAATGTTCGTTGCTTTATTGCTCAAGCAGAAGGTAAGGATCCTGTCTGGTGGTTTGGTGGCGGCATGGATTTAACTCCCTACTATGGCGATGAAGCTGATTGCAAACATTTTCACCAAACTTGTAAAAATGCTTTAGATCCATACAACACAGAATTACACCCACGCTTTAAAAAGTGGTGTGATGAATACTTCTACCTCAAGCACCGTGATGAACCGCGTGGTATTGGCGGTATTTTTTATGATGACTTCAGTGAGTTAGGCTTTGATCAAAGTTTTGCTATGACGCGTTCAGTCGGTGATGCTTTCTTAGAGGCCTACTTGCCGATTGTGAAGAAACATCAACACGATCCATACACAGAAGCACAAAGAGAGTTTCAAGCCTTCCGTCGCGGTCGCTACGTTGAGTTTAATTTGGTCTTTGATAGAGGCACTTTGTTTGGTCTTCAATCTGGTGGGCGCACCGAATCAATCTTGATGTCGATGCCACCGATTGTGCGCTGGGGCTATGACTGGAAACCAGCAGCGAACAGCCCAGAGGCATTGCTTTATACAAACTTTTTAAAACCAATTGATTGGATTGCCCGTTGATGGACAACATGGATAGCAAGAAACGTCTATCGATTGGTATCTTAGGTGGCACATTTGATCCACCACACTGGGGTCACCTGCGCTTGGCCGAGCATTTCTCAAGAGTGCTTCAGCTCGATCACATCATTTGGATGCCGGCTGGTCAACCATGGCAAAAAGGCAATGACATCACCTCAGCCAAACATCGCTTGGCCATGAGTGAATATGCCATTGAGACCTTGCATGATTTATTTGTGGATCACCACATATATACAAAAATTGACATCAGCACACTTGAAATGGCTAGAGAAGGTCCAAGTTATGCGATTGATACTGCCAAAGAGTTGCGCGCTCTTTATGGTGAGCAAGCATCGATCACTTGGATCATGGGCGCAGATAGCTGGGAAAACATCAAAACATGGCATCAGTGGTCTGAATTACCCAAGTACGTCCATATCGCCGTGGCCAGCCGTCCTCAGACAAGCAATCAGGCAAATCAGAGCCCGATTGGCAGCGTTTTTTCCGATAAACAGACGCAAGACCCTCAGTTGTTACAATTGAGCCCACAGGGACATGTTTTGTTTGATCAAAGCCTGCAGATTAATCTTGCGTCTCATGAACTTCGTGATGGGTTTTATAACCATGCATCATGGGATGAACTGGCAGACGCAATACCACCCTTGGTACTCGATTACATCGAAGCCAAAGGTCTTTATAGAATACATCGAAGCCAAAGGTCTTTATAGAAATAAATAATGGATATTCCAAAACTACAACGCGTGATCATTGATGCTCTTGAAGATGTTAAAGCCGAAGACATTCGGGTTTTTGACACAACCAAGATCAGCGACTTATTTGACCGCGTGATCATTGCAACCGGTAATAGCAACCGCCAAACAAAATCTTTAGCGATGTCCGTCAAGGAATCAGTTAAAGAAAAAGGTGGTGATGTCATTTCTGTTGAAGGTATGGAAACCGGTGAATGGGTCTTGGTAGATTGCGGCGACATCATCGTTCACATCTTGCAACCCATGTTGCGTTCTTACTATCAGTTAGAAGGTATTTGGGGTGATAAGCCTGTGCGTGTCAAGCTTGGCAGCAAAGCCAACAAGTCAAAGCGTTTTGCCAGCGAACCCGAGGATGACGAGGACGATTAAACCTGTGGGTTTAAGACTCCTTTTTCAATCATGAAACTTTGGGTCATTGCAGTTGGTCACAAGATGCCCGCTTGGGCTGAAACTGCAACCCAAGATTATCTGAAACGCATGCCAGCAGATTGCGCGATTCAGATCAAAGAACTCAAACCAGACATCAGTCCAGCCAAAGAGGCCGTCAAGATCCGTGAGGCTCTTCCCAAAGGCGTTCACATCATTGC
>JBJOKN010000159.1:0-3050 GCA_046046075.1 Pseudomonadota bacterium | reverse complement strand
GTTCTGACGGTTGCCAATAAAGTACTTGGGCAAACAATCACAATATTCTTTTTAAGAGCTTCTTGATATATATCCGGTGTATGGCGCATCGCTGCCAAGAAGGCCGGCTCAATTGGAATGAACATCAAAACAAAATCAATAGAGCCAACACCATAAAGGTCTTGGTAGTTCTTGGCTGATAAGCCCTGAATATGTTGCTTGATGGATAAAACATGGCTGTTAAGTTCAGCGGTCTTAATCGAGTCATCATCCGCCTGAATGTAACGCGTATAAGCCGTGATAGAAACTTTACTATCGATCACCAAGTGCTTGGACTCTGGTAAGCGGATGACCACGTCTGGTTGAAGTCTAGAACCATCACTGATAGTTTGTGTGTCTTGAACTAAGTATTCCTCACCTTTGCGTAATCCTGAGTTTTCTAGAATGGTTTCTAAAACCAATTCACCCCAATCACCTTGGGTTTTAGATTCGCCTTTGAGAGCATTTGTTAGAGCACGGGTTTCATCTGTCATGCGCAAGTTCAGGCCTGCCAGCTTTTCAACTTCTTGTTTTAAGGCAAAACGCTCACGAGCTTCAGATTGATAGGTCTCGTCGACTTGTTTACGAAAGTCGGTTAGTTTTTCTTGCAGTGGTTTTAAGAGAGTATCGAGGTTTTGCTGATTTTGTTCGGCAAAACGCTTGGACTTTTCTTCTAGGATTTCATTGGCAAGATTTTTAAACTGATCAGAAAGAACAGTTTTTGCTTCTTGAGCTGTTTGTTGAAGGGTGGCTAATTTGTCAGCGCTTTGACGACGTTCAGCTGCTAATTCAGTTTCTGCTCTGACCCTCGCTTGGCTTTGTTGCCAAGCGTAATAGAGACTGAAAATGGCGATGAAACAAAAAAGAGCCAGTAAGAGAAAAGCGATTGTTGTGTCCATATCGCTATGCTAAACCAATGCTAGCTCTCTATGAGAGCTAGCCATTAAATAATTAGCAAAAACTGAAGATACTTTGAAAGATATTGCTTTGGCTTTGAGCCGGTACTACTTAAGCTTTAAGTAGTTGCTGTAATTCACCGCTTTGGTACATTTCAGTCATGATGTCTGAGCCACCGATGAACTCGCCTTTGACATAGAGCTGTGGAATGGTTGGCCAGTTGGCATATTCTTTGATGCCTTGGCGAATGTCCTGATCTTCTAAAACGTTCACTGTGTACGGCTTATCAACGCCACAGGCTTGCAAAATTTGGATGGCTCTGCCTGAGAAGCCGCATTGTGGAAATTGAGCATTGCCCTTCATGAATAAAACAACTGGGTTGCTTTCAACGATTTCTTTGATTTGTGCTTGTGTGTCCATGATGCTTCCTTATGTAGATGTTTTATTTTAGCCAAGCTTAGCAGACGCTGCTCGATTAGCGGATGCTGCGCGCCAAATACCCGCAAGATCCTGGTGGGCTTTGATGTTGATGAAGTTTTGTTCCTCCAATAGCTTGAAAACTTCTTTGGATTGATCAAAGCCATGCTCTACCAAGATCAAGCCATCAGTATTTAAAAAAGTAGCAGCTTCTTTAAAGATTGTTCGGTATGCATTTAAACCATCATACTGATCGGTGAGGGCAGTTGCTGGTTCAAAGCGCAAATCGCCCTGACTTAAATGAATGTCATCATGACGAATATAGGGGGGATTACTCACAATCACATCAAATAAGCGCTCTTCATCTGGTAGAAATTTATTTAAATCATCAAACCAATTTGATTGAATGAACTTCACTGAGTTGAGATTTAAAAGGTGAGCATTTTCCTGTGCAATCTTGAGTGCTTCCGCACTCACATCAACACAAGTGACTTGTGCATTGGGTAGGTTCTTGGCCAGGGCCAAACCAATCGCGCCACTGCCTGTGCCCAAATCTAAAATCTTTGGAAGCTTCTTCCCTGAGGCTTGAACATGATCAATCGCCAGTTCAACCAAGAGTTCTGTTTCTGGTCGTGGGATTAAAACACCAGGAGCAACTTTAAGTTCAATATTGAAAAATTCTTTTTTACCAATCAAATAAGCAACCGGATGACCTTCGGCACGTTGCTGTTCTAATGCCGCCCATTCTTCGAGCAAGGCTTTGGGTAATGTATCGCTATCGTGGCTGATCAGTGCAGACTTTGGCCAATTCAAATGCTTGTAGATTAGATGAGCCAATAAAGCTTTGGCATCGACTTTGTCCAAAGTGCTTTTTTTAAGCAGTTCTTGAATGGTTGACACTTTAAATATCGCCCAAGCTGGCCAACAACTCAGCTTGGTGTTCTGCGGACAGGGCGTTCAAAAGATCTTGAATATCACCATCCATCATGGCATCAATCTTATAAAGAGTGAGGTTGATGCGATGGTCAGTGATGCGTCCTTGAGGGAAGTTATAGGTGCGGATACGATCACTACGATCACCGGAACCAACCAAGCTCTTACGAGTTTCTGCTTCTTTATCGTGGGCAGCACGACGCTTGGCATCCATGATTCTTGAAACAAGGACTTTCATGGCTTGATCTTTGTTGCGGTGTTGACTGCGATCGTCTTGGCATTCCACCACAGTGCCTGTCGGGATATGAGTGATGCGCACCGCAGAGTCTGTTTTATTGATGTGCTGACCACCCGCACCAGAAGCCCTGAATGTATCAATGCGTAAATCAGCAGGATTGATTTCAATATCACTGATCTCATCTGCTTCTGGCATCACCGCCACGGTGCAAGTTCTGGCATCACCGCCACGGTGCAAGCTGATGTGTGGATACGTCCTTGCGTTTCTGTTTGTGGCACGCGTTGCACACGGTGACCACCTGATTCAAATTTAAGTTTTGAATAAGCACCCTGACCAACAATACGTAAAATAACTTCTTTGTAGCCACCCAAATCTGATTCTGAAGCGCTCACTACTTCGACTTGCCAGCGCTGTCTTTCGGCAAAGCGTGTGTACATTCTGAATAAGTCAGCGGCAAACAAGGCGCTCTCATCACCACCGGTGCCCGCACGAATTTCCAAAAAGATATTTTTGTCATCATTGGGGTCTTTGGGTAATAGCAGACGCT
>JBJOKN010000024.1:0-10045 GCA_046046075.1 Pseudomonadota bacterium | reverse complement strand
AGAATCTCATGAATGGGTTCGCAAAGAAGCTGACGGTTCAATCACCGTTGGAATCACTGACCATGCTCAAGAGGCATTGGGTGATATTGTTTTTCTAGAGCTTCCAAATGTTGGCAAGACTATAAATGCTGGCGATGCTTGTGCCGTGGTTGAATCGGTGAAAGCTGCGAGCGATATTTATGCTCCGTTATCAGGCGAGGTAATCGCCATCAATGATGCAGCGACTGCAGCACCCGAAACCGTTAATTCCGATGCCTATAGTTCATGGTTGTTCAAAATTAAACCAACGGACATCAGCAAAATTGATGGCCTTCTTTCAGCAGAAGCATACGGAAAAAACATTGGTGCATAAAGAATGAAAAGCTCCCTGACCACATTAGAAAATCATGATGCTTTTTTAAGCCGTCATATTGGCCCATCAGCCAGTGATGAATCCTCTATGTTGAAGTTTTTGGGATTCAATCAGCGCGATGAATTGATTAACGCAGTTATTCCAAGCAACATCAGAAGCAAATCAACTCTGCCCTTAGGTGACTACACGAATGCCAAAGGTGAAAACGAAGCCCTTGAATTGCTGGCCAGCATTGCCAATCAAAATAAAGTTTTCAAATCATTCATTGGTCAGGGCTATTACAACAACATCACCCCTGGTGTTATTCAAAGAAATATTCTTGAAAATCCGGCTTGGTATACGGCTTATACGCCGTATCAACCAGAAATTTCTCAAGGTCGTCTAGAGGCAATCATTAACTTTCAGCAAATGCTGATTGATTTAACTGGCATGGACATTGCCAACGCTTCTATGTTGGATGAGGGCACTGCTGCTGCAGAAGCCATGACCTTAGCGCTTCGAACTTGTGAATCAAAGTCGATGACCTTCTTTGTGAGCAATGACGTTTTGCCACAAACTTTAGCGGTTATTAAAACAAGAGCAAAGCCATTAAATATTCAACTGGTGATTGGCTCTCATGAAGATGCATTAAAAACTGATGCCTTCGCAGTTTTACTGCAATACCCAGGTGTTGATGGTTCACTTTTAGAAAAAGAAAAATATCTTGCCATTGCAGAATCAGTTCATAGCAAGGGTGGTCTATTAATTGCTGCCGCTGATTTATTGGCTTTGACACTACTTACTCCGCCAGGCGAGTGGGGTGCGGACGTTGCAATTGGTAGCGCACAACGCTTTGGTGTGCCAATGGGTTTTGGTGGTCCCTCGGCTGGATATCTTGCTACAAAAGATGCCTTCAAGAGAAGTATGCCTGGTCGCCTAGTAGGTGTGACGATTGATGCACAAGGTAATTCAGCCTACCGTCTTGCTCTGCAAACTAGAGAGCAACATATTCGACGCGAAAAAGCCACGTCGAATATTTGTACTGCTCAGGTATTGTTGGCGGTGATGGCAAGCATGTACGCGGTTTATCATGGGCCAGAAGGTCTTAAAAAAATCGCCTTGCGCGTTCATCGCCAAGCAAGCATCTTGGCATTGGCTCTTAAGCAACTTGGTCTTGAAGTTGTGAATACACAATGGTTTGACACTCTCACGATTAAGACTCCTAACGCCAAGAAAATTCACGATAACGCTCAAAAACTTTCTTGTAATTTGAGAGTCATTGATTCAGAACATGTAGGCGTATCAATTGACGAAACAACTGGCAGAAAAGAGCTGCAAATGTTGTGGACGATTTTTGGTGGCGAAGGCGAACTCAATATTGATGTCATTGATCAATCAGTTTCAAGTTCAGTTCCAAGCTCACTGATTCGTAATAGCGCTTACTTGACACATCCAACATTTAATCGCTACCACTCTGAGCATGAAATGCTTCGTTACTTGAGAAGTTTGGCTGATAAAGATTTGGCGCTTGATAGAACCATGATTCCACTCGGTTCTTGCACAATGAAGTTAAATGCGACCAGTGAAATGCTACCTGTGACATGGCCTAGCTTTTCTCAAATTCACCCACTTGCACCAGAAACTCAATGGGCTGGATACGCCAAGCTAATTGAAGATACAGAGCGCATGATGTGTGCTGCTACTGGTTACGATGCTGTTTCATTACAACCAAATGCTGGTTCACAGGGTGAATATGCAGGCCTTCTGGTGATCCGCGCTTATCACGAGTCGCGCGGAGAAGGGCATCGCAATATTTGCTTGATTCCTTCATCTGCTCACGGCACAAATCCTGCCTCAGCGCAAATGGCCGGCATGGAAGTGATTGTTGTTAACTGCGATACGAACGGTAACGTTGATTTGGTTGACTTAAAAAACAAAGCGGAACTGCACTCTAAGAATCTTGCTGCCATCATGATCACTTATCCAAGTACTCATGGTGTTTTTGAGGCCGGCGTACAAGAGTTATGTGAAATCATTCATCAGCATGGTGGTCAAGTTTATATTGACGGCGCCAATATGAATGCCCTGGTTGGCACCGCAGCCCCAGGCCACTTTGGTGGCGACGTTAGTCATCTTAATCTGCATAAAACTTTCTGTATTCCTCATGGTGGTGGTGGCCCAGGTGTCGGCCCCGTTGCAGTTCGTTCACATCTTGCCAAGTTTTTACCTTGCTCTTACACAGCTGGCACCGCCTCAAAGTGGAATGATCTTGATTGGATGAGAATCAGTGCTGCGCCATTTGGCTCAGCATCAATACTTCCTATTTCATGGATGTATGTCGCCATGATGGGTGCTGCCGGCCTTACCAAGGCAACTGAAATAGCTATTGTTTCTGCGAACTATGTTGCCAAGAAACTAGAAAATTTCTATCCGGTTTTATACAAAGGCAATAAGGGATTGGTGGCTCATGAGTGCATTTTGGATTTGCGCCCTCAACAGAAAGAGTCTGGCATTAGCAATGAAGATGTTGCCAAACGCTTGATGGACTTTGGTTTCCATGCTCCAACGATGAGCTTCCCCGTTCCAGGCACACTGATGATTGAGCCAACTGAAAGCGAATCAAAGTTTGAACTAGATCGCTTCATCGAAGCCATGGTTGCAATTGCAGAAGAAATCGGCAAGGTAACTAATGGTTCATTTGATAAGGAAAATAATCCGCTGAAAAATGCACCTCACACAGCTGAAGTAATTTTGGCCAATGAGTGGAATAGGCCATACACTCGCGAAGAAGCAGCATATCCAGTGGGTCGCTTACGTAAGAATAAGTATTGGCCTCCCGTTGGTAGAGCAGACAACGTGTATGGCGATAGAAATCTATTTTGTACCTGCGTACCCATTTCTGAATACGCATAAAGTAGTTTTTCTTTAAATACTGATGGGGTCGCGCTCGATATACCAGCCGACCCCTTTTCTTTTGGTGTGTGCTTCTGTTAGGTAGTGCTGCAAGATTTCAATGCTTTTTTGTAAGTCTTGCCTATTGTCAGATTCAACCAACATTTGCACGCGCTCCTTGCCAGCAATTCTCATCATGGCGCGCGGAATCACATCACTCAACATCACCTTGGGTGGCCAAATTTTGTCTGCCTTTGCCCACTGTGAAGCATCTTTCAACATATCAAGCGCTTGTAATAAAGTTTTATGCTCGCCGTGGACCAATGCTTGATAAGAGAACGGCGGCAAACCTACCATGGATCTTTCGGTTTTTAATTCTTCTAAGAAACCATCAACGTCTGCATTTTTTAAATACTTATAGGGCGTGGCTTCGGGATATCGGGTTTGAATAATGACTTTTGATTCACCAGCCTCTTCACTGCGTCCGGCTCTTCCAGCAACCTGCATGAGCTGGGCAAACAATCTTTCAGAGGCTCTGAAATCCTGTGAGAAAAGACTAGCATCGGCATCTATCACCCCAACAAGGGATACAGCCTTATAGTCATGGCCTTTTGCAATCATTTGAGTTCCAACAATGATGTCAGCATTGCCCTCATGAATCTCACTGAAGAGGTTTTCGGCGCTGCCTTTTTTTCTTGTTGTATCTGCATCCACTCGCAATATTTTTGCTTTTGGAAAGATTTCAGATAAAAGTTCTTCTATTTTTTGCGTACCTTTACCTAGTGGGCTCAAGTCTGTGTTGCCACAATCAGGACAGGCTTTTGGGACTGGCTTCATCACACCACAATGATGGCAACATAAATTCTTTTTGTGCTCTGTGATCTTGTGTAAGACCATGTGCGCAGAACATTTGACGCAATCAGATAACCATCCACACGCTTCACAATTGAGTACTGGTGAGTAACCTCTGCGATTAATGTAAATGATGCTTTGAAGCCCCTGGTCTAAATTTTTTCGTAGCTCATTTAAAAGGAACTCGCTGATGCCGTGCTCATTTTTTTTGCCAGCCCTCTGTTCTTGCTTTAAATCTAAAATTTGTATTAATGGTGGCTTGGCATTTTTTGCTGCGCGCGTCTTCAGACTTAGAGTCTCATATCGTTTTTCTTTTGCGTGAAACCATGTTTCTAAACTTGGTGTTGCTGATGCCAGCACGACAGGTATATCAAGTTTTTTTGCTCTCCATACCGCAAGATCTCTGGCGGAGTACCTAACACCTTCTTGTTGTTTATACGATAAGTCGTGCTCTTCATCGACCACGATTGCCTTTAAATTAGGGGCTGAAGTGGCTATGGCCATTCGGGTACCAAGAATAATTTGTGCTTTTCCTAAATGAGCCTTTTCCCAATTATCCGCACGTGTTCTATCTGTGATTCCGCTGTGCATCACCACCAGTTTTTTTCCTGGAAAAGCTTTCTCAACCGATGACTCAAGCTGTGGTGTCAAATTGATTTCAGGAACCATGATCATCACCTGAGACTCGCCATCATCTAAGACTCTTTTCAACCAGTGTAAATAGGTAAGCGTTTTACCGCTGCCTGTTACACCTTGTAGCAAGTTGCAACTGAATCTTTTACTGATACTTTGATTCCAAAGTTTTTCCACAATGATTAATTGATCATTGTTAAGTGTGATTTCCTTTGTTTCCTTGGCCTCTTTAATCTCGCCCAAGGCTTGTGCTTTTTTTACTGTAGCATCCGTTTTGCTATTTTTCTTTTCTTTGCCAAGCAATTCCCATTTATTTCTTTGTCTCCACAATTTTGGTATTGATGGAATCAAAACTTCGCCAATGGGTCTTTGGTAATAGGTCGCCGCAAACTCTGCCATTGCCACAACATCACTTGATAGTGGCGGCAGTGGCGCAATGGCTTGTACTTTTTTGATTTTTGCTACGTCGTACTCAGTCTTGTCCAAAGTTTGCATCACAACCCCGATGCATTCCTGTCGTCCAAAACTGACTTGGACTATTTGGCCCTTTTGAGGTTGGACGTCAAACTCATCATTCCAAGCGTAATCAAATAACTTATTCAATGGACTGTCTATGGCCACTTGAACAATTATTTTTTCTGGGCTTCTATCTTCAAAGCTCATGTTTTACTTTAAGTCCATCATGAAGAGCATTGCACTTATTGGTTTTTTAAAAAGTCTACTTTTGTCTGTGGAAAACCTTGTGGATAACTGCTTAATTATCCCAGTATTTCAAAAATGATAATTCTTTTTATGTGTTGTTTTTAAAAATGATGTGTTATAAAAAACACTATAAATCAATGGCTTACAGAATTTAATTTGGCTCGCGGGGTGATTGTTACTGACGAATATATCGTTTTTTATGCCACAAGATGCCTGTGCATAAGTTACCACTCACATGCTTATTTTTACTTATTTCTGAGGGCTTTTGAGTGGTTAACGACAGTATCTGTAAGGGCAATAACATGCTCAGGATTAGTGAACTGAGATATGCCATGGCCCAAATTAAAGATGTGGCCGTCTAATGAATGAAGGTTTTCAGCCAGAGATGGGGCGGCCGCTAATTCATTCAAAATTCTCTTAACTTCAGAGCTAATTTGTTCAGGGCTTGAGAATAGAGCTAATGGATCAAAGTTTCCCTGCAAGGCTAACGGTGTTTCGTTTGCAAGTAAACGCTTACGTGACTTTGCAACTGATGCCGTCCAATCTAAGCCGATAACATCCGCACCTGAGTTGGCAATATCTTCCAGCCAAATTCCGCCACCCTTGGTGAACAATAAAATCGGGATTTTCTGTCCATCTTTTTGCCTCGGCAATAAATTAATCACCGCCTTCATGCTTTCCAATGAAGTTTTTTGATACCAACCATCCGGCAATAAACCACCCCAAGTATCAAAAATCATCAGTGCTTGCGCACCTGCATCAACCTGCGCTGTCAAATAATCCGCAACTGATTGTACGTTTGCATCCAAAACCTTTTTCATTAAATCAGGTCTTTGGTACAACATTTCTTTTGTATTTTTAAAGTCAGATGATCCCGAGCCTTCAATCATGTAACAGGCCAAAGTCCATGGGCTTCCTGAGAAGCCAATCAGAGGAACTCTTTGTTGCCCATTTTGAGTGAGCGCTTTTCTGATTTCAGAAACGGCATCAAATACATATTTCAATTGATTAAGATCAGCAGGTCTTAAATTGTTAACAGCTTGCTCATCTCTTAATGGACGACTGAATCTTGGGCCCTCACCAGCCTCAAAGCTCAAGCCCAAACCCATCGCATCCGGTATGGTCAGAATGTCTGAAAACAGAATTGCAGCATCCAAGGGATATCTATCCAATGGTTGCAAGGTAACTTCTGTGGCTAACTGGGGATTTTTTGCAAGAGCAAGAAAGCTTCCTGCTTTGGCTCTTGTCGCGTTGTATTCAGGTAGATAACGTCCTGCCTGGCGCATTAGCCACAGAGGTGTTCTATCTGTTGGCTGCTTTAGGCATGCGCGCAGGAAGCGATCGTTAATTAAAGTCAATTATCTTTTCTGACGTAACTTTGCAATTGCTGCAAGCTGTGCTGCCGCCATTGCAAACTCTGATTGGGCATGGGCAAAATCGATATCTGTGCTGCGATTTTGCATAGCTTCTTCAGCTGCTTTTTTGGCTTCTAAGGCTTTCGCTTCGTCAAGATCGTGACCACGAATAGCAGTATCGGCAAGTACGGTTACTTTATTTGGCTGTACTTCAAGAATGCCGCCGGCCACGAAAACAAACTCTTCATCGCCATCAGCTTTCTCAATGCGAACTGCACCTGGTCTAATTCTTGTGATGAGGGGGGTATGTCCCGGAAGAATACCCAACTCACCACTTTCGCCTGGCAAAGCAATGAACTTTGCTTCACCGGCGAAAATTGACTGCTCAGCGCTAACTACATCAACATGGATGCTAGACATTTAAATTCCTTGGTTTACTGCAACTTCTTAGCTTTTTCGATAGCTTCATCAATGCCGCCAACCATATAGAATGCCTGCTCTGGCAAATGGTCAAGCTCACCGTCAACAATCATCTTGAAGCCGCGGATAGTTTCTTTAAGTGGAACGTATTTACCAGGTGAACCCGTAAACACTTCCGCCACGTGGAATGGCTGTGACAAGAAACGTTGAATCTTACGTGCACGTGCAACAGCTTGCTTGTCTTCTGGTGACAATTCGTCCATACCCAAAATAGCAATAATGTCGCGCAATTCTTTGTAGCGCTGTAACGTTGTCTGAACACCGCGAGCCACGTTGTAATGCTCTTCACCAACAACTTGTGGATCCAACTGACGGCTTGTTGAATCAAGTGGATCAACCGCTGGGTAAATACCCAAAGCAGCGATGTCACGTGACAACACAACTGTAGAGTCTAAGTGCAAGAATGTTGTAGCAGGTGATGGGTCTGTCAAGTCATCGGCAGGAACGTAAACGGCCTGAATCGATGTGATAGAACCAGTCTTTGTTGAAGTAATACGCTCTTGTAGACGGCCCATTTCTTCCGCCAATGTAGGCTGATAACCCACAGCTGATGGCATACGACCCAACAAAGCAGAAACTTCTGTACCGGCCAACGTGTAGCGGTAGATGTTGTCAACGAAGAACAAAATATCACGGCCTTCGTCACGGAAACGCTCAGCCATTGTCAAACCAGTCAAAGCAACGCGTAAACGGTTACCAGGTGGCTCGTTCATCTGACCGAAAACCATCGCAACTTTATCAAGAACGTTAGAGTCCTTCATCTCGTGGTAGAAGTCGTTACCTTCACGAGTACGCTCACCAACACCAGCGAACACTGACAAGCCTGAGTGTTGCTTAGCGATGTTGTTGATCAACTCCATCATGTTAACTGTCTTACCCACACCGGCACCACCGAACAAACCAACTTTACCGCCTTTAGCAAACGGGCAAACTAAGTCAATAACTTTGATGCCTGTTTCAAGTAGGTCAACAGATGGTGATAACTCATCAAACTTTGGAGCTAATTGGTGAATCGCGCGACGCTCATCTGTGCCGATTGGACCAGCTTGGTCGATTGGGCGACCCAACACGTCCATGATTCGTCCCAATGTTGCTGGGCCTACAGGCACTGAAATACCCTTGCCTGTATTTTTAACTCCCATGCCACGACGCAAACCGTCGCTTGAGCCCATCGCAATAGCGCGCACAACGCCATCACCTAATTGTTGTTGCACTTCAAAGGTCAAACCTTTTTCTGCAAAAGATGCCTCATTGCTCTCTTCCAAGATCAATGCGTCATAAATTTTTGGCATTTTGTCACGTGGGAACTGAATGTCCACCACCGCGCCAATACACTGAACGATATTTCCGTTGCTCATCGTAGTTCTCCGATCACTAATTTTTTACAATACTTTGGTTATCAAACCGCCGCAGCGCCGCCGACAATCTCGGACAACTCTTTGGTAATGGCTGCTTGACGTGTTTTGTTGTAAACCAACTGCAACTCACCAATCACGTTTTTCGCGTTATCAGATGCAGCCTTCATGGCAACCATACGAGCTGATTGCTCAGATGCCATATTTTCTGCAACTGCTTGGTAAATCAACGCTTCAACGTAACGTTTCAACAATTCATCAACAACTGATTGCGGGTCTGGTTCATACAAATAATCCCAACCATACTCACGAGCTTCTTCAGTCGTTTGTGTTAATTTTTCACCTGAAAGAGGAAGTAATTTCTCAACTACTGGCTCTTGTTTCATTGTGTTCACGAATTTTGTATACGCTAAATAAACTGCGTCTACTTCACCGTTTTCATACGCATCCAATTGAACCTTGATTGCGCCAATGAGTTTTTCTAAGTGCGGCGTGTCACCCATCTGTGTTACATGAGAAACAACCTTTGCCTTGATCCTATTTAAGAACTGGAAGCCCTTCGTGCCAATTGGAGTGCATGACAATGAAACACCCTTAGAGTCCAACTCTTTCATGGTATTTGTCAAAGCTCTTAAAACGTTGGTATTCATACCGCCGCAAAGACCCTTGTCTGTTGTCACAACAATCACGCCAGCATTTTTAACTTCACGCTCAACCAAATAAGCAGGGCGGTACTCTGGATTGGCCTTACCCAAGTTTGCAGCAATATTTCTTACTTTTTCAGAGTAAGGACGTGCATTGCGCATGCGCTCTTGAGCACGCCGCATCTTAGATGCGGCGACCATTTCCATCGCCTTAGTGATCTTGCGCGTATTTTGTACGCTCTTGATCTTTGTCCGTATCTCTTTTGTTCCGGCCATATCGGCTCTCCTTACTTCTTAGAAAGAAGCCGAACGTTTAAAGTCCTCGATCGCAGCGCGCAATGCAGCTTCGTCTTCTTTCGAGAGATCCTTGGTGTCTTCAATACGGCCGATCAAATCAGCAAACTTGCTCTTTAGGTGATCATGCAAACCTTTTTCGAAGGCCAAAACATGTTTCACATCTAAATCATCCAAGAAGCCGTTGTTAGCTGCGTACAATGACGCTGCCAACTGCCAAACTTGTTGTGGTTGATACTGAGGTTGCTTGAGCAATTCAGTAACGCGACGACCGCGCTCCAACTGCTTACGTGTTGCCTCGTCCAAATCTGAAGCGAACTGAGCAAACGCTGCCAATTCACGATATTGCGCTAAGTCAGTACGGATACCGCCAGACAATTTCTTAATAACTTTAGTTTGAGCGGCACCACCCACACGTGAAACAGAAATACCCGCGTTAATCGCTGGACGAACGCCTGCGTTAAACAAGTCTGTTTCCAAGAAGATTTGACCGTCTGTAATAGAAAT
>JBJOKN010000158.1:0-4831 GCA_046046075.1 Pseudomonadota bacterium | reverse complement strand
GTCAAACATGAATGCCCCATTCTTATCGACGTCTACTGGAACAATGGCTTTAGGACCAAATTTACCTTCCAAAATCAGTCGCGCTACTGGGTTTTCAATATATTGTTGAATGGCTCTCTTTAATGGTCTTGCCCCAAAGACTGGGTCATAACCCGCCTCTGAGACACGTGCAAGAGCAGCATCACTGACTTCTAACAACATATCCATTTTTGCCAAACGATCACGCAGGCGTTGCAACTGAATCTTGGCAATCGCAGCAATGTTCTTTTGATCCAAGCCATGGAACACGACCATTTCATCAATACGATTTAAAAACTCAGGACGGAAGTGTTCCTTGACATCACCCATCACAGCTTCTTTGAGCTTCTCTTGTGGTTGGCCACTCATTGATTGAATCATTTGCGAACCTAAATTACTGGTCATCACGATCACTGTGTTTTTAAAGTCCACTGTGCGACCTTGACCATCAGTCATGCGACCATCATCCAAGACTTGCAACAAGACGTTGAATACATCAGGGTGGGCTTTTTCAACCTCATCCAACAAGATGACGCTATAAGGTTTACGGCGGACTAATTCTGTTAGGTACCCGCCCTCTTCATAACCCACATAACCAGGAGGAGCTCCAATCAATCGAGCCACACTGTGCTTTTCCATGAACTCGCTCATGTCAATGCGAATCAAATGCTCATCACTATCAAACAAGAACTCAGCAAGAGCTTTGCAAAGTTCTGTTTTACCAACGCCTGTTGGACCAAGGAATAAGAAGGAACCGTAAGGCTTGCCTTCATCGGATAGTCCAGCGCGTGAGCGGCGGATGGCGTCCGAGACGGCTGAAATAGCCTCCTCTTGACCAACCACTCTATTGTGCAAGTAATCTTCCATTTGTAATAATTTGTCACGCTCTCCTTGCATCATTTTTGATACAGGAATACCTGTGGCTCTTGAGACCACCTCAGCGATTTCCTCTGCGCCCACTTGAGTACGCAACAATTTGTGCTTAGAAGTAGAACCCTTGGCTTCAGCAACTGCGGCTGATTTCAATTTACCTTCTAGTTCAGGCAATTTGCCGTACTGCAGTTCAGCAACTTTTTCTAATTTGCCATCACGTTGTAATTTGACAATTTCAGACTTGACCTTATCAATCTCTTCTTTGATTGAAGCAGTCCCTTGAGCAGCGCCCTTTTCTGATTTCCAGATTTCTTCAAGGTCTGCGTACTCTTTGCCCAAACGCTTGATCTCTTCTTCAATCAGCGATAAACGCTTTTGTGAAGCTTCGTCTTTTTCTTTCTTGACTGCCTCGCGTTCAATCTTTAGTTGAATCAAGCGACGATCTAATTTATCCATCACCTCTGGCTTTGAATCAATCTCCATTCTGATGCGTGATGCAGCCTCATCGATTAAATCAATCGCTTTATCTGGCAAGAATCGATCAGTGATGTAGCGATGAGACAACTCTGCAGCTGCCACAATCGCTGGGTCCGTGATTTCTACACCGTGATGTAGCTCGTATTTTTCTTGTAAGCCACGCAAAATAGCAATCGTGTCTTCAACACTGGGCTCACCAACCATGACTTTTTGGAAGCGACGCATTTCATCGATGAAAACAATCGTCTGCCCTTCATCTTTGGCGACATCATTCAAAACGGCTTTAAGACGCTCCTCAAACTCTCCACGGTATTTAGCACCTGCCAAGAGTAAGGCCATGTCCAATACCAATACACGTTTGTTTTTGAGAGTTTCAGGAACTTCACCATCAATGATTCTTTGAGCCAAGCCTTCAACAATGGCTGTTTTACCAACACCTGGTTCACCAATCAACACTGGATTGTTTTTGGTACGGCGTTGCAAGATTTGAATCGCACGACGAATTTCATCATCACGACCAATCACTGGATCCAATTTACCCAAGCGTGCACGCTCAGTTAAATCGAGAGTGTATTTTTTTAAAGCTTCACGTTGATTTTCAGCATCAGCACTATTCACAGACTGTCCTCCACGAACTGCTTCAATAGCAGCTTCTAAAGTTTTACGGGTTATGCCAGCGGCTTTGATCGCTTTACCAAGGTCACCTTTATCGTCACTCAAGACCAATAAGAAAAGTTCTCCTGCGATGAAATCATCACCGCGCTTGGTCGCCTCTTTTTCAGTTAGATTCAAGTGAGCTGCCAAAGAACGGCCAATTTGTACGTCGCCACCAGTGCCCTGCACTTGAGGCAGCTTGGCAAGCAAGCCTTGAACTGCCTTTTCCAAGGCAAGCGCATTACCGCCAGTGCGATTAATCAGTGATTTAGCAGTGCTGTCGGATTGCTGAAGCATCGCTA
Organism: Pseudomonadota bacterium; assembly: GCA_046046075.1. Taxonomy (GTDB): domain Bacteria; phylum Pseudomonadota; class Gammaproteobacteria; order Burkholderiales; family Burkholderiaceae; genus Polynucleobacter. The sequence continues at coordinate 2,507 of JBJOKN010000158.1, read as the reverse complement.
ATAGGACGTGTTCAGACTCAATGTATTGGTTATCAGCGTTCAAAGCCAAGCTTTGGGCTTCGCCCAGAGCTTCTTGGAATTTACTGGTCAATTTATCTAATCTCATGGATTTCTCCCATTATCTATGTCCAGTATGTGGGTATACATAGCTTTATTTCAAGTGATTTAGATCAAATAAATCGCTGGCTTTATCATAGAGGCATGTCATGGTGTCTATATCTCTTGGAATGTTCTGATGGAAGCTACTACGCTGGCATCACCAATGACCTGGAGAACCGCATTAACGCTCATAACAACGGCACAGGCGCCAAGTACACTCGTGGCAGAAGCCCAGTCAAATTAATTGCCCAGCGGGCCTTTGAAAACCGCTCTGAGGCTTCTAAGGCTGAAAACCAGATCAAAAAGCTCCCTAAAAACCTCAAACCTGGATTTTTTGTGTGAGCAACGAGAACCTAAAAGAAATCCAAGAAAAGATCGAAGAGTTTTATCAAGCGGTCCAAGTAAATTGGCCTGGCTTTAAGACTCGCGCTGGCCAAGAGCAGATGTTTGCTCATATCGCGCAAACTTTGAGCCAGGCTAAAAGCTCTAAAGACATTCGTGATGGCGAAAATATTCTTGTTGTTGAAGGTAAAACAGGCGTGGGTAAAACACTCGGTTATCTCATACCAGCCATTGTTTTTAGCAAGCTACTGAATAAACGTGTGATCATCAGTACGGGCACTGTTGCTCTCCAAGAACAACTGATACAGAAAGATTTGCCTAATTTGGCAGATCTATCGCCCATTGCTTTTGAATATGCCTTGGCCAAAGGCCGAAGTCGTTATGTCTGCAACATTCGTTTAGAACAAGTCAGCGGAAAAGCCAAACAAACAGCACTGTTTGAAGATGCTAATTGGGATGGCCCTCCTAAAGAAAAAGATAAAGATAGTTTTGCAGATGCGCTCCTGAGCTTGAATGATGGCTCATGGAATGGTGAAAAAGACAGCGCTCCCCCAGAGATCACCGACAGCATGTGGCCCAGAATTGCTGCCGAGAGAAGCTCATGCTTAGGCAGACATTGCCAACGCTTCAATGTCTGCCCTTATTTCAATGCCAGGCGCGACCTAGTCAAAGCAGACGTGATCATTGCCAATCATGATTTGGTGATTTCGACCATTGCTTCAGGGTCTAAGATACTTCCAGATCCATCAGAAACGCTCTATGTTTTTGATGAAGCCCACAACCTTCCTCAAGTGGGTATCAAACACTTTGCTTCATCGGTAGGCTTGATTGCCAGCACGCGCTGGTTAGAGAAAATCATGGCAGCAGTTTTACGTGCAGACGCCTTACTACCCGACTCTTCAGGCAAAACGGTAGAAGAGGTTCATGCTTATGTTGAGGATTTGATCATGCACACCAAGCAAATGATCAACTCATTGAGGTTGGCCAATTTTGTGACTCATGAGCAAGCTATCCAACGCTTCAAAAATGGGGAGTTGAGTCCTGAGTTCAGCAGCTATGCCGAAACTATTGGGCCACTGGCAATCGCTCTGAATAATCGAATCAGTAAAATTCTTCAACAACTGAATGACCAAAGAAACAATAGCATTGATAAAGATTCTTTCAGTCCTGCTATTTTAGAAATTGGTAGTTACCAATCAAAAACTGAAAATCTGTCAAATACCTGGCACCTCATGCAAGCCGATGCGAACCCTCCAATTGCCAAATGGGTGGAGTGGCAGGATTTAGGATCTAGCTTTGATTTCAAACTCCATGCCTCACCCATCAGTGCAGCACAAAATTTGGCTCAAACATTGTGGTCTACCAGCTCTGCTGCGGTTCTAACTTCAGCAACACTCAGAACCATGGGCGATTTTCATTACTTCTTGGGGCAAACTGGTTTGAGCTGGTTTCCAAAGACAAATACGCTTGAAGCTGAATCACCGTTCAACTATGAAGAGCAAGGCACCTTCATCGTCCCAGAGATGATTAACTGTCCGAGCGCGAATGCCCAAGGTCACACTGATGAGCTATCAGAAGAGATACCAATATTCACATCAAAAAAACAAATGAAACAGGTTCATGACGACTTGCCTGATGATTTTTTACAAGATGTCTTGATGCAAGGCGATATGCCTCGCAATAAATTAATCAACCAGCATGAGTCACGCGTCAATGATGGTCATCGGAGTATTTTGTTCGGCATGCAAAGTTTCGGTGAGGGTCTAGATCTTCCGGGTAAATTATGCGAGACCGTGCTCATTACCAAGCTACCATTTGCACCACCCGACTCACCGGTTGAAGAAGCCAAATCAGAATGGCTAGAGAAGAATCAAGGCAATCCTTTTTATGAAATCAGTGTTCCCGCAGTAGCTTTGAAGTTACAACAATGGGTAGGACGCGGCATTAGAACAGAAACGGATCATGCAACCATCATCGTTTTAGATAAACGACTAAAAACAAAACCTTATGGCAAAAAGATTTTGGCAGGCTTGCCGCCATTTAAACGCTTGATGTAGTTTGCTTGA
>JBJOKN010000157.1:0-2919 GCA_046046075.1 Pseudomonadota bacterium | reverse complement strand
AGAAACCACTTTTGGAGGAGACTTCCCAACGCCAACAGATTATCTAGATCCTGATATTAAAAAAACATTCAGCAAAAAAGGTAATTGGGCGATTTATCCATTGATCACTTATCGCTATGACACTCTCAATTACTTTGCCAAGGAGCCTAATCCAGCCTCGCCATCTCGAGATAACTTATTAGGTACAGATGATCGGGGCAGGGATGTTGTGGCTAGACTGATTTATGGCTTTCGTCTCTCGGTCTTATTTGGTTTGTGCTTAACCATCATCGGTGTGGCCATCGGTGTCTTGACCGGGGCAGTGATGGGCTACTTTGGTGGCAAGGTAGATTTGGTCTCTCAGCGCATCATTGAGGTTTGGAGCTCAATGCCTGAACTGTACTTGCTGATCATCTTTGCATCGATCTTTGCTCCAAGTGTTGGTTTATTGATTATCTTGTTATCACTCTTTGGTTGGATGGGTTTGTCTGACTATGTGCGCGCAGAGTTTTTGAAAAACAGATCTTTGGAATATGTCAGAGCAGCTCAAGCTTTGGGTTTATCCAGTCAACAAATCATGTGGCGCCATATCCTGCCAAACAGCTTAACTCCTGTAATCACATTCTTACCATTCCGCATGAGTGGTGCCATTCTGGCTTTGACCAGTTTGGACTTTTTAGGTTTGGGTGTTCCTGCAGATCAAGCCAGTTTGGGAGAACTGTTGGCCCAAGGTAAAGCCAATTTAGATGCCTGGTGGATTTCTTTGTCGACCTTCTTGGTTCTAGCAGGAACTTTGATGTTATTGACATTCATGGGCGATGCGATGCGCGATGCGTTTGATACGCGTCGTGCCAAAGCTGTGAAGGTGGCACCATGAGTCAAGCTGATTTCAACTTGATTGATATCAATCAACTGAACCTGAGTTTTGGACGAAAAACTGTCATCAGCGACTTCAGTTTAAAAATCAATGCTGGTGAAAGAATTGCGATTGTTGGAGAGTCAGGTTCCGGTAAAACCTTGACTGGTTTATCGATCATGGGTCTTTTGCCGGAAGGCGCAAACATCACTGGTGAAATCAATTGCCAAATTAATCAGAAGTCCCAAAACTTATTGGCCTTGAGTGAAGCTCAGATGCGCAGCATTCGTGGCAAAGACATTGCCATGATTTTTCAGGAGCCCATGACTGCCTTGAACCCACTTTACACAGTGGGCAATCAAATCATGGAAGCGGTGCAGTGCCATGAGCCAACATTAAGCAATGCGGTTTGCCAGCAACGCGCCATTGAACTTCTTGAGAGAACCGGCATTCCTGAGGCTCAAGAGCGTTTTTCATATTACCCACACCAACTCTCAGGCGGTCAACGACAACGAGCAATGATCGCTATGGCTTTGGCTTGTAAACCGAGACTTTTGATTGCTGATGAGCCAACGACTGCTTTAGATCCTAGTTTGCGGATTCAAATCCTAGATTTATTAAAAGATTTGCAAGAGGATGCCAAATCACATGGCGGTATGGCGGTGATTTTGATCACGCATGATTTGAATATGGTTCGTCACTTTGCACAGCGTGTGGCAGTGATGTATCAAGGAAAACTGCTCGAGTGCAAATCAACTGAAGAAGTTTTTAGTCAGCCTGACCATCCTTACACCAACAGCTTGGTCAACAGTAGGCCTGTGCGCAATGTCTTGCCTTTGGTTCCGATTGCGCCAGTATTGCTGAAGGCGGAGCAGGTCAGCGTTGCTTATCCGCAAGCAGGCAAGGGCGCTTTTGGAAGAGGTATTCAACAATTCATGAAAGGCTTTCATTTTTCTGATTTGTGGAAACGTGAATACCAACAAGTCGTTAAAGATGTGAGTCTTGAATTACGTCAAGGTGAAACCTTGGGTTTGATTGGTGAGTCTGGTTCTGGTAAATCAACTTTGGCCATGGCCTTATTGGACTTGCTCGGTCAAACAGGTGCCAAAGTATCTGGTCAAGTTGAGGTCTTGGGCCATGATTGGCTCAAATTAAATGTAACTGAACGAAGTCGTCTAAGAGCTTCTTTTCAAGTTATTTTCCAAGATCCTTTTGGCTCACTTTCACCCCGCATGACGGTCGGTCAGATTGTTGGTGAAGGCTTGTCTTTGCATCAGCCTGATTTATCGCCAGATGCCAGAAAAGTAAAAGTTATTGATGTTTTGAAAGAGGTTGGCTTAGATCGAACCGCCTACAGCAGGTATCCCCATGAATTTTCTGGAGGCCAAAGACAGCGGATCGCAATTGCCAGGGCATTGATCCTAAAACCTCAAATACTTGTTTTAGATGAGCCAACATCGGCATTGGACGTGACCATTCAGAAGCAAATATTGGCCTTGCTTTCGGATTTACAGCACAAATACAACATGGCTTATCTATTGATCAGCCATGATCTTGAGGTGGTTGAGGCCATGTCGCACCGCGTCATTACCTTAAAAAAAGGTAAACAAATCAAGCATCAAGAGCTATAAACCGGCATTTGTTTGTAAGCTAAGCTTCAGGTTATAATCGAATTTCATGTCAAAAATGCACCGCAAACTTCTTGCTGCAGCAGTTTTACTCGGTTCCCTTCAAATGGGGCCGGTATACGCTCAGTCATCGACTGAGGCGGAGCCTTTGCCTAAGACTTTCGTTTCAACAGTTTCAACAGCTGTTGCTGACAAAACCGAGACATTGATCAACAACGCCATGCAGCTGATTGGTGTGCGATATCGCTGGGGTGGCAACACGCCTCAAAGCGGTTTGGATTGCAGCGGTTTTGTTCGTTATGTTTTTAACGATACATTCGGCTTCTTATTACCTCGCAAATCAGCGCAAATGAGTAAAGTTGGTTTGGAGATTGGTAAAGATGAACTACGCCCGGGTGACTTGGTCTTCTTTAACACCATGCGCCATGCGTTTTCTCACGTAGGTATTTACGTTGG
>JBJOKN010000156.1:0-3439 GCA_046046075.1 Pseudomonadota bacterium | reverse complement strand
TGATATTGTGCGCAAAGTCCGCGATAGAGATGCTGAAGAGCTACAAAAATCAGGTATTGAATTCAATATCCATTTGATATTTGGTGGCCAAATCAAGGGGCAGCCACATTCTATTTTTCAAGTTTATGCTGCGGGAAATTTCATCGAGGCAACCGTTGAGACCCCTTACTTCCAAATTGGTGAGGCCAAGTACGGTAAGCCAATCTTAGATCGGGTGATCACTCAAGTGACTCCTTTGAAGGAGGCTGCAAAGTGTGCTTTGATTTCTATGGACTCAACCATCAAGTCAAACATCTCAGTCGGTTTGCCTTTGGATTTGCTGATTTATCCTAAAGATGATTTAAAAACAGATCACCTTCTGATCATTGACGAAAAAAATGAATATTTCAAAATGATTCACGAAACTTGGGGAAAAAGATTGCGTCAAATCTTCTCTGAAATTGAAGATCCAGTCTGGTAAAGGCTTTGTGGCCTAAAAAGAGGTTTTAAGATGAAATTTTGAGCATTCTTTCGGGTATCGCTATAATTGCGTATTACCCACTAAGCATATTCGATGACTAAATTCATCTTTGTTACTGGTGGTGTGGTTTCTTCCCTCGGGAAGGGTATCGCAGCCGCCTCCTTAGCCGCCATTCTTGAATCGCGCGGCCTAAAAGTCACCCTCTTAAAATTAGACCCTTATATCAACGTTGACCCTGGCACGATGAGTCCTTTCCAGCACGGAGAAGTATTCGTGACAGAGGATGGCGCCGAGACTGACCTCGATTTGGGTCACTATGAAAGATTTGTCTCTGCCAAGATGCGCAAGAGCAATAACTTCACAACCGGTCAAATTTATGAGTCTGTGATTCGTAAAGAGCGCCGTGGCGAATATTTAGGTAAGACTGTGCAGGTGATTCCGCACATCACCAATGAAATTCAAAGTTTTGTTGAGCGTGGTGCCAAAGCCAGCCATGATGGTCATGCAGATGTGGCTATTTGTGAAATTGGCGGTACGGTCGGTGACATTGAGTCTTTACCGTTTTTAGAGGCCGCTCGTCAAATGAGCTTGAGATTGCCTCAGGGTGATACCGCTTTTGTTCATTTGACTTTAGTTCCATACATTGCCAGTGCTGGCGAGTTAAAAACCAAGCCAACACAACACTCCGTTCAGAAGCTAAGAGAAATCGGCATCATGCCAACGGCATTGTTGTGCCGAGCTGATAGACCTATCCCTGAAGATGAGCGCGCGAAGATTTCTTTGTTTGCGAATATGCGCGAGCAAGCTGTGATTTCTGTTTGGGACGTTGATACGATTTACAAGATTCCACAAATGCTTCATGAGCAGGGCTTGGACGAGTTGATTTGTCATGAATTGCGAATTGACGCAAAGCCAGCTGATTTATCAGTTTGGAATGGCTTGGTTCATAGCCTAGAAAATCCAAAGCATGAAGTAACGATTGGTATGGTTGGTAAGTATGTTGACTTAACAGAATCCTATAAGTCATTGATTGAAGCTTTGCGTCATGCTGGTATTCATAATGAAACCAAGGTTGGCATTCGTTATATCGACTCAGAGAACTTAGATGGTGGTGATGTTTCAAGCCTTGCTGGTTTAGATGCTATTTTGGTTCCCGGTGGTTTTGGTAAGAGGGGTACTGAAGGAAAGATTGCAGCTATCAAGCATGCTCGCGAGAACAAAATCCCTTATCTAGGTATTTGTCTGGGTATGCAGTTGGCGGTGATTGAATTTGCCCGCCATGTGGCTGGCTTAAAAGGCGCAAACAGTACAGAATTTGAGCCGAACGGTCCGCATCCTGTGGTTGCTTTGATCACTGAGTGGATGGATCGAGAAGGTCGTGTTGAAAAGCGTGATGAGGCTTCAGATTTAGGCGGTACGATGCGTTTAGGATCTCAGCGTTGTCCAGTCAAACCAAATACCTTGGCAGAGAAGATTTATGGCTCTGAGGTCAACGAGCGTCACCGTCATCGTTTTGAAGTGAACAATGTGTACGTACCCAAATTAGAGTCTGCCGGAATGATCATTTCTGCGAGAACTCCGAATGAGTCTTTGCCAGAAATGATGGAATTGCCAAGTAGCATGCATCCATGGTTCTTTGGTGTGCAGTTCCATCCTGAGTTCACATCAACGCCAAGAGATGGTCATCCATTGTTCTCGGCATTTATTAAAGCAGCCTTAAACCAAAAGGGTATTGCAGCTTAGCCTGCGCAGTATTAAGGAATTAAGGAGTTAGCCATGAAACTATGCGATTTTGAAATTGGTCTTGATAAGCGTTTCTTTTTAATCGCTGGCACATGCGTGATTGAGTCTGAGCAAATGGCCATGGATACCGCTGGCCAATTAAAAGAAATTACCAGTGCTTTAGGTATTCCATTTATTTATAAATCATCTTTTGATAAGGCTAATCGCTCTTCAGGCACTTCATTCCGCGGTCTTGGTATGGAAAAAGGCCTTGAGATTTTGGCCAAAGTTAAAAAAGAAATTGGCGTGAACATCTTGACTGATATTCATGAGGTTGATGAAATCAAACCAGTGGCAGCAGTTGTTGATGTGCTTCAAACCCCAGCTTTTTTATGTCGTCAGACTGATTTCATTCGTGCTTGCGCTCAAAGCGGCAAGCCAGTAAATATCAAGAAAGGCCAATTTTTAGCGCCAGGCGACATGAAGAACGTGATTGATAAAGCCCGTGCTGCTGCTAAAGAAGTTGGTCTTCCAGAGGATATGTTCATGGCGTGTGAGCGCGGTGCTTCTTTTGGCTATAACAACTTGGTGTCTGATATGCGCAGTCTTGCGATCATGCGCGAAACCAATGCCCCGATTGTTTTTGATGCTACTCATTCAGTGCAATTGCCTGGTGGCCAAGGAACAAGTAGCGGCGGTCAACGTGAAATGGTCCCAGTTTTGGCAAGAGCTGCCGTTGCGGTAGGTGTCAGCGGGCTGTTCATGGAAACCCACCCAAATCCTGCGAAAGCTTTGTCAGACGGTCCTAATGCTGTGCCATTGAATCGCATGAAAGAATTACTCGCCACCTTGGTGGCATTAGATGACGTCGTCAAAAATGGCAACGTCTACTTAGAAAAAGATTTCAAATAATTTGTTAAGGGAAAAGTCATGAGTGCAATCGTTGACATTATTGGACGTGAAATACTAGATTCAAGAGGTAATCCTACTGTTGAGTGTGATGTGTTGCTTGAGTCTGGGGTGATGGGTCGTGCAGCCGTGCCCTCAGGAGCATCGACTGGATCACGTGAAGCCGTTGAGTTGCGTGATGATGAGCCAGGTCGTTATCTTGGAAAAGGTGTTCTCAAAGCTGTTGAAAACATCAATACTGAAATCGCGGAAGCGGTGATGGGTCTTGATGCCAGCGAACAAGCTTTTCTTGATCGCACTTTGATTGACTTAGACGGAACTGACAATAAATCTCGTTTAGGTGCGAAT
>JBJOKN010000155.1:0-2939 GCA_046046075.1 Pseudomonadota bacterium | reverse complement strand
GCTAAATATGCTGACAGTGCAACAACCGCTAGCGCAGAGATTGGTGCAGCTATTTTTCCGACGTCATGTAGGCTGACATAAATCCACCATAGTGAATTACAGAAGTAACCCAAGCCGAATAGCCAGCCTAAAAGAAAGGCGCGCTGTTCCTTGAAAATAAAATGAATGTATACGGCTAGGCCAAGAATTAAAAACCAGCCGCCAAAAGGCAACTCAATCAACCAAGCGCAGATACTTCCTAGAAGAAAAAAAAGTAAGGCTTTAATCAATTTCTAATTTGTTGGCTAATAAAACATGCACTTGTCTAGCATCTGCTCGTTGAATCTCAAACAGGATATTGTCAATCGTGATGGTTTCACCTTTGTGCGGAACTCTGCCCAAGTTTCTTAGGATAAAGCCAGCAAGGGTGTCATTGTCTTCATCGGCAAAGTTGGTTCCTAAAGCTTCATTGACTTGATCTAATTCGGTGATGCCGCGGATTCGGAATTTTGTCTCACTGACATTGATGATGTTGTCTTCAATGTCATCGGTGTCATGCTCATCTTCAATGTCGCCAACAATTTGTTCTAACACGTCTTCAATGGTCACCAAGCCTGCTACGCCACCATATTCATCAACAACGATCGCAATGTGATTGCGATGTTCTCTGAAGTCTTTCAAAAGAACACTTAAGCGTTTTGATTCTGGAATAAATACGGCAGGTCTTAACCAGTCACGCAACTGAAAATCTTCTTCTTGTGAGTGACGCAATAAATCTTTGGCAAGCAAAATACCAATCACGTTGTCGCGATTGTTTTCGTAAACGGGGAATCTTGAGTGAGCTGCTCTGATGACTTCAGCAATAGTGTCTTCAACTGATTCATTGATATCGATCCAGTCAATTTGAGCTCTTGGAATCAAGATGTCTCTGGCTGAAAGTTCGCTGACCTGAAATACACCCTCAATCATGGCGAGAGCATCTGCATCGATGAGACCATCTGCTTGAGCTTCTTTCAGAGTTTCTAGGAGCTCACGGCGTTGCTCAGATGGTGAGGAAGGGCTTGGCGTCAGTAAAGCACTGATGCGTTCTAAGAGGCTTTTCGACTCGGGTTCAGTTGTCATAATGGGTAAGAATAACTGATTTATTTAAATTCAGCAGTAGGGGTTTGCCTGTTTAAGACTTTTTAATATTTTAATTTCAAGCTCTTCCATGGCTTCAGCTTCGACTTCATCTTCATGATCAAAACCTTGGGCATGAAGAGTGCCATGAATAATCAAATGGATCAAATGTTGCTCAATTGATTTTTTCTGAGCCAAAGCTTCTTTTTTCAACACTGGCAAACAAATGACCAGATCAGCATTCAAAGCATTGGTGTCAGGATCAATATCGTAGGGGAATGTCAGGATATTGGTGGCGTAGTCTTTATGGCGATACGTACCATTGAGCTTTTTACTCTCAGCATTTCCAACAAATCTAATTGTCATTCTAGCGTCTTGTTGTAAAGCTTTTTTAATCCAGTTGCTAACTTTTCTTTTGTTTATCAGGGGTGACCAAGTTTGCTCAAGTGATTCACTTCCAAACTGAATATCAAGCGTTAGCTTAAATGCTTGGCTCATCTTTAATTCATTCCTGAATCATTAATTCGCCACGCAAAGAATGAGGCATGGCTTCAGTGAATTTCACAGGCATTAATTTTCCAATCAGGCGTTTGGCTTGATCTGATCCAGCATTGATTAAAGCAACGCGACCATTTTCGGTTCTGCATTGCAAATGAATGCCATCACGAGCCATGCTTTCAACCATGGCAATCTCAGTTTTGCCAACCATGCTTTGATTGATTTCTAAAACATGTTGATCGATTTGAGATACCAGCCTTTTGAGTCGATCATTTTTGACTGCCAATGGAACGTCATCAGTCAGATTGGCGGCAGGAGTTCCAGGTCTTTCGCTATAAGTGAAGCAATAGCTGTTATCAAATTTAACTTCTTTGACAAGCTTCATGAGTTGCTCAAAGTCTTCTTCTGTTTCACCAGGGAAGCCAACAATGAAGTCGCTTGAAATAGAAATGCCTGGACGCACGGCTTTCATCTTTTTGATGATGCTTTTGTATTCCAAGATGGTGTAGCCACGTTTCATATTGGCTAAAACTCTGTCTGATCCGTGCTGAACTGGAAGGTGCAGTTGATTCACAAGTTTAGGAATCTTGGCGTAGGCATCAATCAAGCGTTGGGTGAATTCTTTTGGGTGACTGGTTGTGAAACGAATTCGTTCTACACCAGGTATTTCTGCCACATATTCCAAAAGCATGGCGAAGTCAGCAATCTCGCTTGAGCCAGCAATACTGCCTCTGTAGGCATTCACATTCTGACCTAATAATTGAATCTCTTGAACACCCTGTTGAGCTAACCCAGCCACCTCTGTCAGAACATCTTCGAATGGCCTGGAAACCTCTTCGCCTCTTGTATAGGGGACTACGCAATAGCTGCAATACTTAGAGCAGCCTTCCATGATGGATACGTAGGCTGCACCACCTTCAACTTTGGCTGGAGGTAAGTTATCGAATTTTTCAATTTCTGGAAAGCTGATGTCTACCTGAGGTAAACCACTTGAATGCCTAGCCTCAATCAGTTCTGGAAGTCTGTGGAGGGTTTGTGGACCAAAAACAATATCAACATAGGGCGCTCGGTTAACAATGTGTTTACCTTCTTGGCTTGCAACGCAGCCGCCAACCCCAATCATTAGTTCAGGTCGTTTAAGTTTTAGTTCACGCAATCGGCCCAAATCAGAAAAAACTTTTTCTTGGGCCTTTTCACGAACTGAACAGGTATTTAAAAGAATTAAATCTGCATCTTCTGGCGTGTCAGTTTTTATCATGCCATCGTGATGGTGAAGCACGTCCACCATCTTGTCAGAATCATATTCATTCATCTGACATCCGAAGGTTTTGATATAAACTTTT
>JBJOKN010000154.1:0-2941 GCA_046046075.1 Pseudomonadota bacterium | reverse complement strand
CTCGTAATTTGGAGCGGGATAAGAGGCTCGAACTCTCGACCTATACCTTGGCAAGGTATCGCTCTACCAACTGAGCTAATCCCGCATAACAACAAGACCGTTACTTTACCATAATTTCAGACTATGTCAAATTAATGGGCTTTTCAGCTGTCTTGGTGGACGGGTGTTGCTGTGGGTAAAGTCTTTGTTTTTACTGACTTTTATAGGCGACTGATCAAAGGTCTGCCTTAGCCTTGATCATCGGCCAGGCTTTTTGAAGGTAATAGAACATCGACCAAACCGTGAGTACTGCTGCAATCCAAATCAGGGGCTTACCAACTGTTTTGGTATGAAAGAGACCAAACAATGTGTCATTAAAAAGCAAAAATGGAATGGCGATGAGTTGCGCTGCCGTTTTGAGCTTGCCCACAAAGTGAACTGCCACACTCTTTGATGCGCCAATTTGCGCCATCCACTCTCTGAGAGCTGAGATCGTGATCTCACGACCAATGATCACCAAAGCAACCCAAACCTCGACACGATCGAAGTTCAACAAAACCAATAATGCTGCTGCCACCATGAGTTTGTCAGCGACTGGATCTAAGAATGCGCCGAAAGCAGATACCTGACCCCACTTTCGAGCCAAATAGCCATCTAACCAATCTGTGATGGCCGCACCTACGAAGAAGATAGTTGCCCAAAGATTTTTCTCATCAATATCTAATAAAGATTCTGGCAAGTAAAAAATACCAACCACCAAAGGAATGGTCGCAACGCGTAACCATGTGAGGAAGATTGGTAAATTAAAAGGCATGACAGAAGGATAAAGGGTATTGCCAAATAATAGAAGTTCTAAAGCTTTGTTTTTTGGCGTTATTTATCAATGCAACTGCTTGTAAATGATCTCGGCCAAAGATTTTGAAATTCCCTCAACTTGCTGAAGCTCCTCAATGGTGGCACTGGTGACACCCTTTAATCCACCAAATCGAGCCAAGAGTTTTTGACGCCTCTTGGCTCCAATACCTTCGATTTCTTCAAGGCGCGAGACGTTTCTGGTTTTCTGCCTCTTGGCTCTCATGCCAGTGATGGCAAAGCGATGAGCCTCATCCCTGATTTGGGCTGTGAGCAAAAGTGCTGGACTTTCTAAACCAAGGGTCAGGGGCTCACGCTGATCAGCAAAGATGAGAGTTTCTAAACCAACTTTTCTACCCTCGCCTTTGGCGATACCGACAATCATGTGGATATCCAAACCTAATTCATCAAAGACTTCCTTGGCCATACTGACCTGCCCTTTACCGCCATCCACCAAAACAATGTGAGGTTGTTTTTCTGGAGGTATTTCTTGGAAGTTGGCGTAACGCCTGTGAAGTACCTGACGCATGGCAGCGTAGTCATCACCAGGAATGATGTCATTGATATTGAAGCGGCGGTACTCACCACTTTGCATATCGTGTTTTTGATAAACCACGCAACTGGCTTGTGTCGCTTCACCTGATGTGTGACTGATATCAAAACATTCAATGCGCAGGTCTTCAGCATTTTCAAGATCAAGATTGAGTACTTCAATCAACGATCTTGTTCTGGCTTCTTGACCGCCTGCTTCTGTGAGGCGCTTGGTCAAAGCTAACTCAGCATTGTTTTGTGCCATGATCAACCAATGCTTGCGTTGGCCTTGAGGCTGCTTGAGGATTTGTACCTTTTTATTGGCTTTGGTATTTAAGAGTTCTTGCAACTCATCATTTTCTGGAGAGTCCCCGAAGTCTTGAATGACCATGACTTTCGGGATGAGCTTGAGTGATTCAGCATCATCACTTAAGTAATGTTGAGTGATGAATGCTTGCATCACTTCATCACTATTGGGCATGGCATCATCTTTGAAGCGGCCCATTTTAGGGAAGTAAGCTCGATCGCCTAAATGGCGGCCACCTCGCACCATGGCCAAATTGATGCAAGCCAAACCGCCCTTCATTGCAATGGCCAAGATATCGACATCACCCTCACCATCAGCAACCGTGTCCATGGATTGTTGTTGTAGTACTTGTGACAAATCAGCAATGCGGTCACGCATCATGGCAGCTTGTTCAAATTGCATGTTGTCACTGTAAGACTGCATGGCTTGCTCAAATTCAGCCATGACGCTGGCGTGATCACCCTCCAGAAACTGAACGGCCTTATGAATGTCTTGTGCATAATTCTGTTCAGTGATTCTGCCAACGCACGGCGCACTGCAACGATGAATCTGATGCAATAAACAAGGTCTGCTTCTGTTTTTAAAAATAGTGTCTTCACAGGTTCGGATCTGAAACACTTTTTGCAAAATCTGAATACTGTTTCTAACTGCCCATGAATTTGGGAATGGCCCGTAGTATTGATGGCGTTTATCTACCCGGCCACGGTAATAAGCCAAACGCGGATATTGATGACCAGAGAGCATCACATATGGGTAGGACTTATCATCCCTGAATAAGATGTTGAATGGTGGTGACAGCTCTTTGATGAGGTTGTTTTCTAGAATCAAAGCCTCGGTTTCTGTGCGAGTCACCGTGGTTTCTAGAGTACGAATGCGGGTGACCATGCGCTCAATCCGCGGTGACGATAAATTGCGCTGAAAATAACTGTTGACGCGTTTTTTTAAGTCCTTGGCCTTACCAACGTATAAGATTTGTCCTGCTTCATCAAAAAAGCGATACACACCTGGTAAACCAGGTAATTTTTTAACATCATTTAAGAGGGATTCAGGGGTCTCATTCGACATGCGTTGGGATATCTTTTGTCAAATCGTCGATAACTATGGTGATGCTGGTGTTTGCTGGCGTCTTGCCAGGGCCTTGTCACGATTATCGTCCTCATCTGTTAATTCTGCTGAATGTGATGATAGTCGTATTCGTTTATTTTGCGATGATTTAAATGTTTTAAATACGATTGCCCATGACGACGCCGTGCGTCATGGAGCCACTTTGGG
>JBJOKN010000023.1:0-16975 GCA_046046075.1 Pseudomonadota bacterium | reverse complement strand
AAGAATTGCAAACATCAACTCTTGCTTGCGCATGCGCTGAGTGTTTTCAATTTCTAGGCCAGTGGCCATTTCAAGAAGGGCTGATACGTGTAGTGCTTTTAGTTCGGTGAGATGCATGTGTGTGGGTTTAGGCTAAAGCCTCAAAGAAAGAACAAGATTTGGAATATTTGAGTAGAACAGGACGTTCTATCAGTTGTTGGGGGGATTCTACACCCTAAATTAAAAAAAGAGCAAATTAAGTGTTTTGGGAGAATGAGGAGCTCTTTGGGTGAGCTCCTCAGCCATCAAAATTTAGATATGGCTATCCAAAAATGCAGTCAATTGAGACTTAGACAAAGCGCCTACCTTTTGGGCGGCCACAGTACCATTTTTGAACAAAATCAAGGTCGGAATACCGCGGATACCAAACTGAGCTGGAATGCCTTGGTTTTCATCAACGTTCATTTTTGCAATTTGTACTTTGTCGCCGTACTCTTTGGCAACTTCTTCAAGAATTGGGCCAATCATTTTGCAAGGACCGCACCATTCAGCCCAAAAGTCGAGCAATACTGGCTTATCAGACTTCATCACATCTTGATCAAAAGATGCATCACTTACGTATTTAATAGCGTCACTCATAAGAGTCCTTTGGAATTAATTGTTTTATTTATGATTGGTTGTAAATCTCGTTTTTTTGATAATTCACCAATAACAAGCAATATATTATCAATAAGTGCTTCTTTGTGCATACTTCTACTTCAATGCCATATTTCAAACACCACCTTTTGACCCCAGATGAGCAGGTATTAAATGCCTTGGCTGATCTTGTCTGGAAGGTGGCCAAGGAAGAGCAATGTAGTCCATTGGTGATTTTGAGTACATCAGGACCTGCTTATTCTCTGAGGCAAACTCTTGAAAAGAGTCGACCATCAGGATTGCCTTCAAATTTAGTTTTTCTACCCCGAGTACTGGGTTTGGCGCAGTGGTTAAAAGAAACGCCTGCTTTAAAGAATGAAGGTGTCCAAAAAACAGATCTTGAGCGTTGGTATGAAGTCTATCGAGCTTTGAGCGACAGACCTCAGTTGAGCTCACTCTTGATGGATAGCTCGGATGCATCTAAATGGTCTTTAGCAAAGAAAATTATTGAAGTATGTGATTTGCTATCAGATGCCACCTTGGGTGTTTTTGATGGGGTGCTTGAGTCTGCTCTGAGCAATGCTATTGCAGAGGTTTATCAAGGAGCATCTAAACAGATTGTTGAAGTTGAGGCACGCATCGTATTGGCATTCTGGGAGAATCTGAGCAGTGCTCAAGATCCTGTGGTGAGACAGCGGCGATCTATGGGCCTTAGGATTGCTGAATTCAAGCAGGCTAAAAGCCCCTCTCCAGTTATTTTCATTCAAACTGCGCAAGCCAGCCCTGGTTTTGAAAAAGCACTTGAGCAAGTCTGGCAAGCTCACGCATCTGTGAGCTCCTTTCACCATTGCTCATTAGATTATTCAAAAGTTGCACTTTGGCCTGAATGCCTGAATGTTGATGATGCAAAAGAATTTATTGAATTAAATCGCCAAAACTTCTTTAAGAAAAATCATGAGGGATCTATCAGTGATCGCCGAATTTTCAAGGCTCTTAGTTTCGAGGATGCTGCTTGGCAGGGCGCTGGTGCGATAGAGAAATTCTTGCAAGATGGTTGCCAACATATTGCTTTGATTGCGCAGGATCGTTTGGTGGCTCGTCGAATGAGGGCTTTGCTGGCAAGGTTTGGCGATGGCCTATCAGTTCATGATGAAACCGGCTGGAAACTATCCACAACAAGAGCTGCTGCATCAGTGATGTCTTGGATGGATCTTGTGCGTCATCCCACAGGCCCGTCTTCCGTTGAATTAATGGATTTTCTTAAAAATCCTTATATCGACTGGTCGGTTTTCGGCATCGAGCATGATCAAGTTTCAGATTGCTTGAGCTTTTTAGAGCAACGTTTAATTGAAGCAGATGTAAGAGGGTCTTGGTCTGGATTTGTCTTAGCTTTAGATTCTGACAGCGATGAAACCAATCCTTTGATCAATATTATCCGCAAGTTAAAAAACCAAAGTCATCGTTGGCAATCGGCATCTAACTCTTGCCTTACTTGGCTTGATTTGCTTGAGCAAGACTTGATCGATTTAGGCATGTCTGCTGGATTAGCAGAAGACATTGCTGGTCAGCAGTTGCTGGCAGCGTTATCTCCAATGAGACTGTTGCACCATCATCCGATGAAACAGGTCGAATGGCTGTCTTTGTTAAGTTCAATGCTTGAGGATGCCAGTTACATCGAGAGTAATCCAAGGCAAGGTGCCAGCGTCACTATCTTGCCTCTGAGTGCCACTCGTTTAAGAAGATTTGACGCATGGGTCATGGTGGGTTGTGATGACACACAGTTGCCTTCATTATCAGACAGCCCAATGTTTTTATCAGCGCAACTGAGAAAATTACTTGGCTGTAAAACTCAAGAAGCAGAATTCGTTCAACAGGCGATGGATTTATCTCAGTTGATGACTTCTCATCAACGCTGGCGCATGATCTGGCAATCGGTGGGTGGTAGCGGTGAACCAAGACAGCCTTCGCCATGGTTGCAAAGACTTTATATCAATCATGCAAATTCATTAAAAGATAAATTTGAGTCATTACCTACGGTCTATGAGGCAAATCCAATTCATCAACCAAAACCAAGCTTACCCAATGATTTTCTTAAGCCAGCAAGTATTAGTCCGAGTGCTTATCGAGCTTTAAGGGAGTGTCCATATCGTTATTACGTGACAAGGTTATTGGGTCTGAGAGAAAGAAGCGGTTTAGATGCTGAAGTTGATCTGAGTTTGGTTGGAAAGACCCTACACGCAGCTTTATATGATTTCTATCATGGATTAAAAACCCAAGCGCTAGAGACTGATAATGTTTACGAGCGGACCAAGTTATTAAAGCAACGTTTGTACGCAATTTCTCATAAACATTTCAAACCTTTATTAGAAGTTGATGGGCGATGGTTGGCTGCTTGGATTGAGTGGGAGACTTTGATTCCATCATGGATCGATTGGCATATACAACGTGAGCAGTCTGGCTGGGTGTTTCATGATGGCGAAAAACAAGTGGGATTTGATCTGCACACACGTTTTGGCGACATACGCGTTGCGGGTTTTGTTGATCGTTTAGACATCCATCCTCAAGATGGTGTTGAAGTGATTGACTACAAATTCAGTAGCAAAAACTCAATCACTAAAAAGAAAAATAATCTCAAAGATGATCCTCAATTGGTCATCTACGCCAAAGCTGTGAATGGTCATGACATGGTTGATCGCCGATCTGCAGCAATTGCTTCGTGGGTTTCTGTCAAAGAAGAAGATGCACGTGTTGAGGTTGATGATTTACAGAGTCAAATGAATGAGCTTCCCGCACAAATGATTACTGATATTGAGTCCTTGTGGGGTGGAGCACCCATGGCTGCAAGTGCGCCGGATAGTATTTGCCAGTATTGCCAAGCTAGGGGCATTTGTCGCAAGGGGATGTGGTCATGATTGATCAGTTGATTCTTGATTCATGTGACCCGAATCAGTCAGTGGTTGTCGAAGCTTGCGCTGGTAGCGGCAAAACATGGTTATTGGTATCTCGCATCATTCGACTCTTGCTGGCTGGAGCAAAGCCCAGCGAAATTCTTGCCATTACATTCACTCGAAAAGCAGCGCAAGAAATGCGCGGTCGTTTGGATCAAGTTCTTCTGCAATTTGCCAATTGTCCAGAAGAAGAGTTAATTCAAGAGTTGATGGCGCGTGGTTTATCTGCTGAAAATGCCAGAGATGCATTGCCTAAAGCCAGATCCTTGTTCGAAGATGTTTTATCTGATCCCAGACCTTTGAATGTTGAAACATTCCATGGTTGGTTCAGCAGTCTTTTGCGTGGCTCGCCTCTGGGCTCAGGAGTTCCCCAGGGTCTGAAGCTTCGCGATGATTTCAAAAGATTGCAAGACGAGTGCTTGGAGGATTGGTGGACCAATTTACCATCCAGCAGCAATACTGCTGTGCGTGCTGCATATGAACTTCTTGTTAAGGAATTAAAGGCCAACAATGCCAATGATTTGTTGATTGGTTCAAAAGGATTTTTAACTGTTAAAGCAGAGTGGTGGAGTTATTTGGAGCACTGTAAAAAGCAGGGCACCAATCCAATGCGAGCAATCAGTGAGCACTCAGACTGGTTGGCAATTCAAGACCCACTCAAAGTCATGTTGGATGATTCTCAAGCTTTGATGAATTTGATGAGTTTGGCCAGTCATTTAGAAAATGGTGGATCGACTGATCAAAAACACTCAAGGGCTATTGATGAGGCTCTCAAGAAAAAGGCTCATGGTTTTTCATTGGAAGAGGTGGCTGCAGCTTTAAGGCCTGCCTTTTTGACAGCTGACTTTGCGCAGCTCTCAAGGTTATTGGCTTCTGAGGCTTTAAAAAAATCCCTCAAGAAATTATCTGATGCTCAAAACATAGAACAGCAAATCAATAAAACTCGACAAGCATGGGCTCAAGCTATGTTTGACCATTATTGCTGGGATGCGGATCGCCGTGCTCATCGAATCCATCAAGCGTGGATCACGATCGGTGTTGATATGTTGAAACACTATCAAGCCAAAAAAGAAATCCTCCGAGTACAGGACTTTTCAGATTTAGAGGCTTACACAGCAAAATTAATGCTCTCATCCGATGTCGCTAATTATTTGCAGGCCAGACTGGATGCGAAGTACAAGCATTTGCTTGTGGATGAGTTTCAAGATACCAATCCACTGCAATGGCAAATTCTTCTATCTTGGTTAAATGCTTATGGTGATGAAGAAAATAGACCATCTGTGTTTTTGGTTGGTGACCCTAAGCAATCAATTTATCGTTTTAGGCGAGCAGATGTTCGTTTGTTTGGCGAAGCAAAAAATTATTTGAATAAGCAGTTCAAGGCAAAAATTCATTCCTTTAATCAGACCAGACGCAATAGTCCGGCTGTCATCAAGGTTGTCAATGATGTATTTGCGCTCCCAGATGTGCCAGACGCTTATCCATTTCAATCACAAGAAAGAAATCCAAGTGCTAAAAATAGTTATGGCTCAGGCGAGGTTTGGCGTTTACCTTTGATTGGTTCGCCAGAGATCAAACAGCGGCTATCAAGAAATGCCCTTGAGCATCCTTTCATTGATGTCACCAAGCAAACAAAAGTTCAGCAAAGTTTTGATGAGGCTTTGCAGGTTGCTCGGTTAATTCAAAAAATCAAACAAGAAAAAAATGCCAACTGGGGAGACTTTTTGATCCTTTTGCGATCAAGAACCCATTTGACCCAAATTGAAAGAGCCTTTAGATCGGCTGGTATTCCTTGCGACAGTCCAAGGCAAGGAGGCTTATTGCGAACTCTTGAAGCCGAAGATATGGTTGCCTTGTTATCGGTCCTAATAACACCAACTGATGACCTAGCATTGGCGCAAGTATTGCGTTCCCCCTTGTATGGTCTATCAGATTCAGACTTACTGGCCTTGATGACGACCAAGCAGTCTCAGGAGAGTCATTCTATTTGGCATTTAATATCATCGACCGATCATCCGCATCACCATATCTACTCAGACATTGCGACATGGGCTGAGCTATCTAAAAAACTACCAGTTCATGATTTGTTAGATCATATTTATGCTCAGGGACAAATTCGGTTACGCTATGCACGCTCAGCACCAAGCTTACAGCGAGATCAGGTGCTGTCGAACCTGGATGCATTCCTATCATTGGCGCTCAATCTTGATGGTGGCCGCTATCCAAGTTTGTCACGCTTTATCAATGAACTTAAAAAGATCAAACGTGGTGCTGAGGAAGAAAGCCCTGATGAGGGAGAATCATCTGCAGAAGATGATGCTGACGAGAGTTCTGAAACATCTGAGAAACGCGTCAAAATTTTGACCATTCATGCTGCTAAGGGCCTTGAGTCTCGCTTTGTCTTCCTTATGAACACCAATACAAACAAATCTGGCAGAGATAACGTGGGTGTTCTGATGAGTTGGTTACCAGGTCAGGATGCCCCAGACCATATTTCTCCAATTTTTTCAGCTAAGCCAAAAGATCCAGCACGAGAGTTTTTACGTGAGCAAGAGGAGCAAATTTCTCAAATAGAAAATTGGAATCTGCTTTATGTGGCGCTGACCCGTGCAAAAGAGGCGGTATACATATCAGGATCCGCTAACAAAGGTGACTCGAAGAGTGACTCTGCAATTGCCAATAATAGTTGGTATGACCGAATCGTAAGAGCGGGTGTTGAGCTGATGCCCGATACGCCGGAATTGCCAGCCGTTTTTGTTGATCAAAAGCCCATTTCTGAAAATATTGATATTGAGCAATCGTTTGCTGACTTCAATGTTTTATGGCGCGGTATTGCAAATACCAATATCCGGTTTGATGAAGAATTGGTGAGTGCTGAGAAGCAAGAGATGATTGATTTGGGGGTGGCTTTCCATGCTGTGATGGAGCATGTGATGCGCGCTGGCATTAAAGATTCATCCGAGGTGCCAAGCGCAGAAGAAATCATTGCATGGCTGAATATCAGTCCCGATTTGGTGGCTGATGCAAGACGTTGTGCTTTAAATGTGTTGAATTCAGCAAAAGCCAAACAATTTTTCTTTGACCCAGCAATCCAAGCAGCGTGGGAAGAGTTGGATATTGCTGACTCTAATGGAAGATTACTCAGAATTGATCGCTTGATTGAGTTGCCAAATGAATTACTGATCTTGGACTATAAGTTATCGATTCCAGATCCAAACAGTGATTTATTTACTAAATATGATGCTCAAATGAGAACATACAGAGAGTGCGTTGCTCAGTTGCGCCCAGATAAGCCGGTTAAAAGCTATTTATTGGGTGCAAATGGGGATGTTTTAGAGATGAGTTCTGCTCAATGAATCAAGTTTGGAACAAAAAAACCATGATTAAACAGCTCAGTAGGTGGACGAGCCTGACCCTCGGCACTGGCAGTACTTGGCTTTGGCTGCTCCGTTCCCGACCTGACCAGGTTACCAAGCCACCATGCGAGGAGGCCCGTCCTCTGACATTCTACTGCCTTCTACTTGTAGAATGACAATATGACTGCATTAGCTTTAGCCCGAAAGTGGCGCCCAAGAGATTTTTCAACCTTAGTTGGCCAAGAACATGTGGTCAAGGCCTTGACTCACGCCCTTGACCAGCAACGTTTGCACCATGCCTGGTTATTCACAGGCACAAGGGGTGTTGGTAAAACAACCATTTCTCGTATTTTGGCTAAAGCACTTAATTGCACTGGGGCCGATGGTCAAGGTCAAATGACTTCCCAGCCTTGCGGTAAGTGTCCAGCTTGTACGGAAATTGATGCAGGACGTTATGTTGATTACATAGAAATGGATGCGGCGAGTAATCGTGGTGTTGATGATATGGCTCAACTCCTTGAAAAAGCTATGTATGCACCAAGTAGCGCCCGATTCAAGGTCTACATGATTGACGAGGTCCACATGCTGACCGGTCATGCATTCAATGCCATGTTAAAAACTTTAGAAGAACCACCGCCACACGTTAAATTTATCTTGGCGACAACCGATCCGCAAAAGATTCCTGTGACAGTTTTGTCACGTTGTTTGCAATTCAATTTAAATCAAATGCCAGTGCCTGCGATTGTTGAGCATTTAGAAAAAATTCTTGAGTCTGAGCAGGTAAAGTCAGAGATTGGCGCATTGCGTATTTTGGCTAAAGCGGCTCAAGGATCGATGCGTGACGCTTTATCTTTGACAGATCAAGCCATTGCTTATGCTGCAGGTCCAGTGACTGAATCGGCGGTTCGTGCCATGTTGGGCACTTTGGATGAAACATATTTGATTCAGATTTTAGATGCATTAAGAACTGGAGACGGTGGCGCTTTGATTGCTATTGCTGATGAGATGGCGGCACGAAGCTCATCCTTTTCCCTTGCTCTCCAAGATCTTGCTTCTTTGTTGCAAAAGATAGCTGTGGGGCAAACAGTTCCATCTGCAGTTTTGGATGACTGGCCAGAAGCGACTGAAGTTCGACGTTTGGCTTCACAGTTTAGTAAAGAAGATATTCAGTTGTATTACCAAATTGCTATTACTAGCCGCCCTGATCTTTCCTTGGCGCCGGATGAGCAAACTGGTTTCACGATGGCTCTTCTTAGAATGCTGGCTTTTAAACCTGGTGACGGATCTGGCTCAAGCAAATCTAACCAATCAAATCAAACGCCAAGAGCAGGTGGCACATCGATCAGTTCTGCTGCCAAAGCAGCAGCTAGTGTTGTTGGTCAGCCAGTCAAAGCAGCTTCAACTCTTGTAACTACTCCTACACCTCAAGCAGCAGTAGCGCCTAAGTCATCTGCCGTGACTTACAACTCTGAAGATCCTGATTGGCAGTCATGGATGAAAGCATTGCCAGTCAGAGGCTTGTTACAGCAGTTAGCGTTTCAAACTGAACTACAAAGCTGGATTGAGCACGGTGATTCAGTCAAAGCGACTGTGATTGTCGGAATGCCTCAGTTGGCGAGCAAAGAAAATGTCTTGCGTTTGCAAGAGGCTCTATCAAATTACCTTGGTAAATCTGTCACTATTTTTATTGAAACTGGTAAAGCCAATCATTCAATTGCAGCCGTAGAGGCAAAGATCAAGCAAGAAAAACAAGAAGGGGCGGAAGAGTCTATTGCCAATGATGATTTCGTTAAAACAATCCAAGCTGAATTTGGTGCCACGGTTGTTCCTGGAAGTATTCGCCCCATTCAATAATTACTTATAAAACCATTTATTCATTCGGAGAAATAAAGCATGATGAAAGGTAATATTGCTGGCTTGATGAAGCAAGCTCAGCAGATGCAAGAAAACATGAAGCGCGCCCAAGCGGAGCTGGAAGCTTTGGAGGTAATTGGTCAAGCTGCAGGCGGTTCGGTCAAAGTCACAATGACAGGTAAGCATGCTTTGAAGCGTGTTGAGATTGCTGATAGCGCAATGGATGACAAAGAAATGCTTGAAGACTTATTGGTGACTGCTTATGCAGATGCTTATCGTCAAATTGAGCAGATATCCAGTCAAAAGATGTCTGGTGCGACGGCTGGTATGCCAATGCCACCAGGCTTTAAGTTGCCATTTTGAGATTATTGACGAATAAACACGATGTCAGATAATCGATCGCCTGATCAAGCTCAAGATGCTTTGCAACGCATGGTGCAAGCTTTGAGAGCTTTGCCGGGTGTGGGCCCTAAGTCTGCACAGCGTATGGCTTTTCATCTTTTGCAACATGATCGCAATGGTGCTGCGGTATTGGGTCAAAGTTTGCTCGACGCAGTCAATCATATTCAGCATTGTGCTTCGTGCAATACATTTTCCGAGTTAAATGTTTGTGGCACTTGTTCTGATGAGCGACGCGACCCAAGTATTTTGTGTGTGGTTGAAACTCCGGCAGATCAATTGATGGTTGAGCAAACCTTGACTTACAAAGGTTTGTATTTTGTCTTAATGGGACGACTATCTCCTTTGGATGGCTTGGGTCCCAATGAAATTCATTTGGATCGATTGATTGAGCGCGTTGAGAAAAGTCCTGTGCCGGTCAAAGAAGTGGTGTTGGCCACCAATTTCACCAGTGAAGGTGAGGCAACAGCTCACTACATTGGTGAAATCATGAAGGTGCGCAATATCAAAGTATCAAGAATTGCCAGAGGTGTTCCAGTTGGTGGTGAGCTCGAGTATGTTGATGCCAGCACCTTAGCAAGAGCGATGATGGATCGTCGCTCAGTCAGTTAATTATTTAGGATTTCATGCACATTCTGATTGCAAACGATGATGGATATTTGGCACCAGGCTTATTGGCTTTGGTGAATGCGCTTCGCCCATTGGGGAAGATCACGGTGATTGCCCCAGAGCAAAATCACAGTGGTGCATCCAACTCCTTGACCTTGTCTCGACCATTGACGGTCAATCGTATGGCCGGCGGTGACAGAGATAACTTTTTATATGTGAATGGCACACCCACTGATTGCGTTCATATTGCACTGACTGGTTTATTAGATTCAAAGCCTGATTTGGTTGTTTCTGGTATCAATCAAGGTGAAAACATGGGTGAAGATGTTCTTTACTCAGGCACCGTGGCTGCAGCCATCGAGGGGGTGATGTTTGGAATTCCAGCGATTGCTTTTTCTCAAGTAGTAGCCAAAGGTTGGGCAAGACTTGATGATGCTGCACAAATTGCTAGAGACATAGTGATGCAACAAATCAACTCTCCAGTAGATGGCGTTTTAGCTGCTGGTGAAAAGCCAACCTTGCTCAACGTCAATATCCCAAATCTTCCTTATGAGGCTCTCAAATCATGGAGAGTTACTAGATTAGGTAACAGACATCATTCACAAAATGTCATTCAGCAAAATAATCCACGTGGCGAACCCATTTATTGGATCGGACCTCCAGGGGACGCAAGAGACGCAACTGAGGGAACAGATTTTCATGCCATCAATCAGGGGCAAGTCTCTATCACTCCTTTGCAGTTAGATTTATCCCATGTGCGAACTCGTGAAAAAATGATTCAGTCACAGTGGCAAAAAAATTAATTTAATAGGTTGTTTGTGGTTAAAAAAGATCCGATGTTCGATAAAGCACGTCTACAGTTAGCAGAAAAAGTTGCTGCTAGTGGTGTGCGTAATCGTCAGGTGTTGGAAGCGATTGCAACCGTGCCACGCCATGCATTCATTGACCATGCACTTGATGCAAGAGCCTACGAGGATTCAGCATTGCCGATAGGGCATCAACAAACAATTTCAAAGCCATCAGTGGTGGCGCGCATGATTGAACTGTTGATGCGTCCTAAAAAAGACCTTGGTAAGGTCCTGGAAATTGGTACGGGTTGTGGCTACCAAGCAGCTATCTTAAGTTTGGTGGCTCAAGAGGTTTATTCCATTGAACGAATCAAGCCATTACATGAGCAAGCCAGAGCAAAGCTCAGACCTTTTAGAATCCCCAATCTGCGTTTGGTCTACGGTGATGGCATCCGAGGCCTGCCACAAGCCGCCCCATTTGATGGAATCATTTTGGCGGCTGCTGGTTTGGGCATTCCTGACCCATTATTGGACCAATTGGCCATTGGCGGCCGTTTAGTGGCCCCAGTCGCAAAAAATGAAGAAGAGCAGCAGTTGGTGGTGGTTGAGAGGGTCAGTTCGCAGCGTTATCAAAGAACTGTTCTTGAAGAAGTATTTTTTGTGCCTTTACAATCAGGTATTGTGTAATTTAATCGCTGTTTAATTGTGTTTTTGACTGCTGTGAGCTTATGAATTTCCCTCGTTTATTGATTGTTACTTTGGCCATATCAACTGTTGTATTTCAGTCAGGTTGCGCTACGCGTTCTGTGCCTGCACCTGTGGTTGATCGTTCTGGTGGTAAGGGTGCAAGTCTTGAGCCGGTTCAAGCAGGTTTTTATCGTATCAAGCGTGGCGATACTTTATTGAGAATTGCCTTGGATCATGGTCAATCACACCGTGATATCGCTGAGTGGAACAATATTGCCGACATGAATCAAATTGAGGTCGATCAAGTGATTCGAGTGGTACCTCCAAGAACAACTAAAGCTGCAACGTCCAGAGTTGAAGTCAAGCAAGAAAAGCCCAGTCCAAGCAAAGATATTGCTAAGCCAGCTGAAAAGATGAAAGAAGAGAAGCTTGCCAAGAACGAAGCTAAGACTGAAAAGTCAAACAATGATCCAGTGGCTGATGTTGGAATCAAACTTTCTTGGCCATCCAAAGGCAATGTGATTGATCGTTTTGACGAAAGCAAAAACAAAGGCATCGATATTTCTGGTAAATCAGGTGACCCTATCCAGGCAGCGGCAGATGGGAAGGTGGTTTATGCTGGTAATAGTTTGAGAGGCTATGGTAATTTGGTAATTGTTAAGCATGACAATACTTATCTAACTGCTTATGCTCACAATAGAACCCTGCTAGTAAAAGAGGGTGACTCTGTCAAAAAAGCTCAAAAAATTGCTGAAATGGGCAATACCGATGCTGATCAAGTGAAATTGCATTTTGAAGTTCGTAAGCATGGCAAACCTGTTGACCCAATGGCTTATCTTCCTTGAGTATGACCAAATCATTAGACTCAGATAACAGCTCATTCAATGACTTTTCTGAGCTAACTGATTTAAACAGTCAAGATCTTGATGCAGATGAATTAAAAGAAGTTTTAGCCGCTGAGTTGTCTGCAGACCTTGTGCAGCGCTACTTACAGCAAATATCCAGTAAGCCTTTATTTACCCCTGAAGAAGAACTGAAGGTAGCTACTAAAGCTCAGGCGGGTGATTTTTCGGCCAGACAGGCGATGATTGAGCATAATTTGCGTTTGGTTGTGAGTATTGCTAAGACCTATATGCATCGAGGTTTACCTTTGCCTGATTTGATTGAAGAGGGTAATCTTGGTCTGATGCATGCTTTGGATAAATTTGAGCCTCAAAGAGGATTCAGATTTTCAACATATGCCACTTGGTGGATCAGGCAGAGTGTTGAGAAGGCTTTGATGAATCAGGTGCGCACAGTTCGTTTGCCTGTTCATGTCATTCGAGAAATCAATCAAGTTTTAAGAGCTACACGTTTTTTAGAGCAAGCATTGGGTGCAGAAGGCAAGTCGCCGGATCTTGAGGATATTGCTAGCTTGACTGGTAAATCAGTGGAAGATGTTGCAGATGCTCTGGCATTGGCAGAGCACACCACGTCCCTAGATGCTCCTCGTGATTTGGATCCTGGATCAAGTTTGCTTGATTTTATTTCTGATGATCGCAGTGCCGCCCCTGATCAAGAGGTAGAAAAATCTCAACTCGAAGAAATGTTGAGAAATTGGCTTAAAAATTTAAAGGAAGATCAGCGCATGGTGATCATCAGGCGTTATGGCCTTGATAATCAGGAGCCGGCAACCCTTGAAGGCCTTGCAAAAGAACTGGGTCTATCCAAAGAGCGTGTTCGTCAAATTCAGCAAGAATCTTTGATTAAACTTAAGAAACATTTATCAAGTCATGGTTTGGATAAAGGTTCAGTTCTTGACGATTGATTCATTTGTCTAATAAATAGAAAGAAAGTTATTTTTCATGGCGGGCGTATTAGTTTTTGACATTGAGACCATTCCAGATGCTGCTGGTATCCGGCGCTTGGAAAATATTCCTGATTCAGTCTCTGATGAAGAGGTTGTTAATCAGGCGCTGGCACTTCGAAAAGAAAAGACCGGTAGTGAATTCATGCCTTTGCATTTGCACAAGGTAGTGGCAATTTCTTGCGTGATTCGTCGAACCACCAAAGACGGTTCACCTCAATTCAAGGTTGGCAGCCTTGGTGATGCGGGGAGTTCTGAAAAAGAAATCATCCAGGCATTCTTCGATTTGATTGAAAAATACACGCCTCAACTCGTATCTTGGAACGGTAGTGGCTTTGACTTACCTGTCTTGCATTACCGAGCGCTACTGAATGGCGTGGTGTCTTCAAGATATTGGGAGATGGGTGAGAGCGGAGATAGTGATAGCAGGGACTTCAAGTGGAATAACTACATCAGTCGCTATCACATGCGCCATATTGATTTGATGGATTTGTTGGCAAAATTTTCAGGACGTGCCAATGCACCGCTTGATGCTTTGGCTAAGTTATGTGGCTTTCCCGGAAAAATGGGCATGGATGGTGGCCAGGTTTGGCAGGGCTATCTAGATGGCAAGATCAAAGAAATACGTGACTACTGTGAAACTGATGTTGTGAATACTTATTTGGTCTATTGCCGTTTTCAAAGAATGCGTGGCGGAGTTTCTCCGGAAGAATATGAAGAAGAAATTCAGTTTGTTAAGAATGAACTACTCAAAGAATCCAAAACAGCCAATGGAGCTTTTTGGCAAGAGTATTTGAGTAACTTTTCTACAGATTCAAAAGATATCCTGTGACTCGAGTTGTTGTTGAATCCTTAAACCTTGATGCACAAGGTGTTGCTAGACCATTGGATGAAAATGGTGTGCCGGGTAAGGTTGTATTTATCGATGGCGCATTACCAAGAGAAGATGTTGAATTTCAATCTTATAAAGTTAAAAGTAAATTTGAGTTAGCCAAACTCACGCATATTTATAAAACTTCATCGAGTCGCGTAACGCCAAAGTGCCCCTCTTTTAATGAGTGCGGTGGTTGCTCGATGCAGCATTTGGATGCGAGAGCGCAGTTGGCGATGAAGCAAAGAGTTCTTGAAGATAACTTGAAATATCTTGGTCGAGTAAAACCGGAAATCATCTTGCGACCGATATCTGGTCCAACTTGGGAGTATCGCTACCGTGGCCGCTTATCAATCTTCAAGATCCCCAAGGGTCGAGTCTTGGTTGGCTTTCATCAAAAAAAGGGCAGTCGTATCACTGACATGTTGTCATGCGATATCTTGCCAGTTCATGTTTCTAATTTATTGCCACGTTGGAGGGAGTTGATTGCGCAGTTATCCATTCCTGGAGAGTTGGCGCAACTCGAATTCGCCATTGGTGAAGGTAAAACACCTGCTTCTTTGACAACGGCCTTTGTTCTGAGACATCTTGAGCCATTGAGTGCTGAGGATCAGCAAAAGCTGATCAATTTTGCAGAAATTCATGGCATTGATATGTGGTTACAACCGGATGGTCTTGATAGCGCTTATCCACTGTATCCCGCAGAAAGTCATCTTTGCTATCGTTTGCCAGAGTTCGATATTGAAATGCCTTTCAAGCCCACTGACTTCACGCAGGTCAATCACCAGATCAATAGGGTCTTGGTTAGTAAAGCGATTCAGTTGCTGGCTCCTCAAGCATCGGAGCGTGTGCTTGATTTATTTTGTGGGATTGGTAATTTCACATTACCGCTTGCTAGAAGGGCGAGAGAAGTATTTGGTATTGAAGGCAGTGATGAATTAACAAGACGAGCCAAAGAAAATGCCATTCACAATCAATTGGGTGAGCGCGTTAACTTTGCTTGTAGCAACTTATTTGAAGTGACTCCAGAGCTCATTAAATCATGGGGTAAGGCTGATAAATGGCTGATTGATCCACCTCGTGATGGTGCAATGGCTTTGGCAACATCAATGGGCATCATTGCTAAGTCTGATGATGCTCAATTAAAAGCATATTTACCAAAACGTATCGTCTACGTATCTTGTAATCCAGCCACTTTGGCCAGAGATGTGGGCATCCTCGTTGGGCAGGCCGGCTATCGATTGAAGGCGGCTGGGGTGATCAATATGTTTCCTCACACCTCTCATATTGAATCAATGGCGGTTTTTGAGCGTTAAATTCTTTGTTGCCTTGCTGATCTAAACAACGAGCAATAAAAAAGGCCAGCAATGCTGGCCTTTTCTTCTTGTAGTGTGGCTTACTCGCGGTCACCACCAAAAATGCCTAACAACGCTAGCAAATTGCTAAACACGTTGTAAACACTTAGGTAGATGCTTAAAGTTGCAACCACATAGTTTGTCTCCCCACCATTGATCACGCGCTGAACATCAACCAAAATAAATGCTGAGAAGATCGCAATTGCCACAACACTGATTGTGAGCATCAAAGCAGGCATTTGTAGCCAAATGTTAGCGATTGAAGCAAGAAGCAACAAAATCACGCCAACGAATAACCATTTACCAAGACCTTCTGACAAGTCTTTCTTAACAGTGCCAGCCAAACTAGCCATACCTGCAAAAATCACGGCTGTGCCACCGAAGGCGGTCATGATCAAGCTTGCGCCATTGCTAAACCCAAGAATTGAGCCAATCAAGCGTGAGAGCATCAGACCCATGAAGAATGTGAAGCCTAACAATAGGGCCACACCTAGTCCAGAATCTTTGTTCTTCTCAATTGCCCAGAAAAAACCGAACGCGATCGCTAAAAAGGCGATCAAACCAATGAAAGGGCTTCCAGCAAAAAGTGAAAATCCTGTCGCAACACCAATCCAAGCGCCTAATACTGTAGGCACCATTGATAACGCTAAGAGTGCGTAGGTGTTACGCAACACTCGGTTGCGGACCTGAACGCTGGATGTAGCGCCGCTATTTCCAAAACCATAAGTGTTTAAATCGCTCATTGATACTCCTTTATGTTTAAACATGACTCGTCCACCACTGGACTCGTGTACTAAGTATAGACATTTCCCATGAATTTCAAGGGGAAAATCGATTGTTGATAGACAAATAGGGGTGTTTTTGTGGTTTTTTGCCTTTGAAGCCCCATTTTAGCCACTCGATTTTGGGACTTTTCCTTAAAAATCAACGCTTTTAGCAATTTTGGACTCGGGAAATCCCTCATGAACGCTGTATAATTTGGGGTTTTTAATCTATCTATCAATGGAGTTTATTCATGGCAATTGAGCGCACCCTTTCTATTATCAAACCTGATGCAGTAGCTAAGAACGTTATTGGTCAAATTTACGCTCGTTTTGAGTCTGCTGGCTTGAAAGTTGTTGCTGCCAAGATGGCTCATCTTTCACGTCAAGAAGCTGAACAGTTCTATGGCGTTCACAAAGATCGTCCATTCTTCAAAGACTTGGTTGATTTCATGATTTCAGGTCCTGTGATGATTCAAGCTTTGCAAGGTGAGAACGCCATTGCTAAGAATCGTGAATTGATGGGTGCAACAGATCCTAAGAAGGCTGATAAAGGTACGATTCGTGCTGACTTTGCTGACAGCATCGATGCGAATGCAGTGCACGGTTCAGACGCTCCTGAAACAGCTGCGGTTGAAATTGCATTTTTCTTCCCAGGCATGCAAGTTTTCTCACGTTAATTCATCCCATTGATTGACTCACGCATCAACTTACTGAACTTTGATCCTGAGGGAATGAGCGATTACATCGCCTCCCTCCAGGAGAAACCGTTTCGTGCTCAACAGTTGATGCGCTGGGTTCATCAGCGTGGTGAGGCTGATATTGCTCAAATGAGCGATTTGGCCAAAACCTTCAGAGCAACACTCGCTGAAAAAGCTTGTGTATC
>JBJOKN010000022.1:0-13878 GCA_046046075.1 Pseudomonadota bacterium | reverse complement strand
GAGAAAAGCTCTCATGGTTGGACTTTGAGTAGCTTGGAGCATGGTCGATTACCTGAGTATTTTGATGATGTGGTTTTAGCGATCCCATCTCCTCAAGTTGAGACTTTGCTTAAAAATGTCACAGGTGATGTTTCAGAACTTCCTCAGTCATCAAGTATTGCAAGCAAATCCAGAATGAGGCCTTGCTGGACGATGATGGCTTACTTTCCGCATCAAAGCTCTTTCGCTTTTGATGCTGGCTTCATCAATCAAGAGGCGATCGCATGGATTGCCAGAAACAGCACCAAGCCTCAACGTCTTGGCTTGGATTACTGGACCATACACGCAAGTCCAGACTGGAGTGATGCTCACCTTGAACTTGAAAAAGATGTGGTGAGCCAGAAGCTTTTAGAGTGTATGAGGAAGCTTGGTTTTGATACCATTGATGCACAAGTCACCTTGCACCGTTGGCGCTATGCCAGTGGCGGCTTAGAACCCATGATTGAGTGTCACTACTCCAGTAATGATGGCATCGGCCTTTGCGGAGATTGGCTACACGGCGGTCGGGTTGAGGGAGCTTGGTTAAGTGGCATCAAGCTAGCGAATCTGATGAATCAATAGTCATTACTAATTAATTAGTCACTCAATGGTAATAAATGACTGATAACTTATATCCTTAATCGCCAAAGAGTTAAGTTTATTTGTTTCAAGATAAACCTTTTAATGGCTGACAAGCAAGAAAACAAGAAATCCTATACATTGGTAATAGATTTCAATTAAAGCCATCAAAGGAATAGTTTCAATGGATTTTGACAACCTGCTTGGCTTCATTGCAGCAACTATCACCACCGCTGCTTTTATTCCACAAACTTATCGATCAATCACTACCAGAGATTTATCGGGCATCTCCTTGGGCATGTATGCCACGTTTACTTTCGGCATCATCCTTTGGATCATTTACGGCATTTTGATTGGCAGTGGTCCGATTTTGGTGGCCAACATCATCACTTTTGTGATGTCAGCAACTATTCTGTATTTAAAGATTCAGCACTTAATGGCACACCGCCAAGAAAATTCAAGCAAGGCTAATAATCATGAGTAAAACACTGCCAATTTCTGAAGTGATACGTGCCCGCTTGAAATCTAAGCAAGTGCGTTTTCATGCCAATGACAATATTGCTGAGCACATTCAACCAGGCGAGCTTGATAGCTTAGTGGATGAAGTGTCAGAGAAAGTACAAGCGCTACTTGAAAGCTTGGTGATTGATACAGAGAATGATCACAACACCAGAAATACCAGCCGTCGTGTGGCAAAGATGTATGTGAATGAAGTTTTCAATGGCCGCTATGTAGCACCGCCTGCTTTGACAGATTTTCCGAACATCAGCCGCCTCAATGAGTTGATGATCATTGGCCCCATCACAGTACGCAGTGCCTGCTCTCACCATCTCTGCCCCATCATGGGACGTATTTGGATTGGAGTATTACCAGATCAGGATTCAGCATTGGTTGGCTTGTCAAAATATGCTCGCTTAACGGAATGGGTCATGTCTAGACCTCAAATACAAGAAGAGGCAGTGGTTGAACTAGCCAATATGCTGGAGCAAAAACTAAAGCCTGCTGGTTTAGCGGTGGTGATGGAAGCTGATCACTTCTGCATGCAATGGCGTGGCGTGAAAGACAATGATTCGAAAATGATCAATAGTGTGATGCGTGGTGAGTTTTTAGAAAACTCTAATCTACGCAGAGAGTTTCTGTCTTTGATTGAGAAGAGATAGTTTTTTAATACTTTGCTTAAGCTATTGGCTAAGATTCATCAAAAATCAAAGCCTAATTGCTCGGTAGAATTACTTTGAGTATTAGTCTTTTTATTTATTTGATTTCTTGATCTGAAATTGTTTTGCTTGGATACATGTTTATCAAGCACTGCCTGCTTTAATGATTTGACTTTGTCATTTTGACGACGTGCATGCAAGCGATCCTTGGAGTGCTTCAAAGCGAGAGTCAAATCAACTACAGCAGCTGGTATTTCTTGACCAATCTTTAAACCAATGTTTTCTTGCACGGCCTGAGTCATCAGCCAAGGCTGAAATAACCATGTATCTGGCACATTCTTCATATAGGGTAGCCAGTATCTGACAAACTCACCTTTGGGGTCTTGATCTTGGGCTTGTTTGATTGGGTTATAGACCCGAGTCGTATTAATACCCGTTGTACCTGATTGCATTTGATGCTGACTCCAATGAATACCAGGTTCATAATCAAGGAACTGCGTGGCTAGCCATTCACCAACAGGACGCCAATGCAACCACAGAGGGTATGCGGCGACAGAGACCAGCATGGCACGCATACGGAAGTTAAGCCAGCCAGTTTCTCTTAGCATTACCACGCATGCATCCACCATTGGCCAGCCTGTTCGACCAGCTTTTAAGGCCTCAAAATACTCCTGATTGAATTCTGATTCACGCAGACCATCGTAGCCAGAGTGCATGTTTTGCCATTCTATTTCTGGCTCACTCTCTAATTTTTGAATGAAATGGCAGTGCCAATACAAACGACTGACAAATGCAAGTAAACCGGCTCTTTGACGACTTTCAAATGACTCAAGTTGAGAAATACGTGCGCGGGTTTGCTGAACAACTTCGCGCATACTGATACATCCATAAGCAAGGTAAGCTGATAATCTTGAGCAAGCATCTGGGGCAATCAATGGAGATGAGATGCCGCCACGGTAGTGATAACTGCGCTCTTGCAAAAAACTGTGCAAGGTTGACTGCGCTAAAACCCTACCCCCACGCTGTCGCAAAGGCGGATTGTGCTGAAGAATATTGATGGGGGCTTGCGCCCTGATAAATATCTTTGGTTTATTCCAAAAATGAATAGCGCCAAGACTCTTAATGGGCGCAGACATATGCAAATCCCAAGCCTGCTGCCAATCATTTCTTTTTTTAAGACCCCTGACCACCCCAAATTGTGGGTATTCAAGCCATGAGATACCTTGATGACGGCACCATTGAGCGACTCTCTTATCACGCTGATAGGTAAAGTCATTACCTGTTTCCTCATGTGAATAGAGACGTGTGAATGGCGCATTTTGATAAATCTGACTTAAGACCTCTGTCGCCTCACCTTGGTATATCTCAATCCCACCTCCAAGAGACTGCAAGTCATCATGCAAATCTTTGAGTGACTCTTGAATAAACTCAAAGTGCTGCAAAGAAGTATCGGGCTGCTCCCATAGTTTGGGCTCAACAATATAAATACAACGCACTGGGCCTCGTTGGGCAGCTTCAGTTAGAGCAGCATGGTCCTGAATACGCAAATCACGCTTGAACCAAACTAATTCATAGCTCATGAATAATCCGCCTCAATGAACTATCGAAGGTTAGCTTTGATTAAGCTTAGGACATCATCGAAAAACCGTTGAATTTTTCTCGGTATTTGAATGATTGATTTAAAAATATTCATTGGGTTTGCTGGTTTACTTTTTTACTTTGTTTATTTTGGGTAAATTGAGTATGACCACCAATATAACGCTTATTCAGAAATCATTCTTTCCCCTGAAATATTGGGGTGCAAGCGAAAAATTTAAAGCTGCGTTAAAGTTTTACCGTAAAAACCATGTCTCGACGTAATTCACCGAATTCAATCAAGAGTCTTGATGAGTTGAGCTCTTTGGATGAGATCGTTATTGATAAACGATTGGGTAAACGCTCGCACGCAAAAAAGAGTCGTCGCAATAGACATTACGAAAAACAATTTATTCGCAACACGCTCCAAAAACAATAAAGTTTGATTGTTTATATGATTATTTTCATGAGGGTTACCTGACTTGATATTCATTAAACACAAAGAGGAAGTGTTTGAGTTTGAAAGTATCGACCAGGCCATGGAGTGGGCAAAAGCATTGGGTGAATTTGTCACGATTCATGCAAACGGTCTAGAGATTGTCGGAAAGTTCGGCGCAGACGGCATTTCAGATGGCAAGTTCCCTAATGGCGACCCATACACATGGAAGAAAAGACGTCGTAGCTGATTCATTCAACAATCAACTTCTATAAAGGCTAAGAACCCCCTACTTTTGTGGGTCTTGTGGGGAAAACCCTAGATAAAAATTGCGTGATAAAACTTAGTGAAATCAGCTAAGTGCTGTTATAAATACATCTCTTATTTATAAATCATTCACTTCTTTAAGGGTTGATATGAAATCTTTGAGATTTTTCTTAGTCGCGCTTTGCTGCAGCATTTCTTTCTCTGCCTTGGCCGATAAGCCAGGCTCAAAAATTGATCCAACTTACAAGCCTAGTCCTGGGCAAGCAGGCAAGGATGTTATTTGGTTACCAACCGGTACTGAGCTTGTGTCCTTGATGTTAAAAACAGCCAATGTGGGTCCCAATGATTTGGTTTATGACTTAGGTGCTGGCGATGGCAAGATTGCTATTGCAGCTGCCAAAGAATTTGGCGCAAAAGCAGTTGGTATTGAATTTAACCCTAACATGGCTGCTTATGCTCAAAGAAATGCCAATCAATCAGGTGTTGGTCATTTGGTGAAAATCATCAACGGCGATATCTTTGTTGAAGACTTTAGTAAAGCCACAGTAGTCACACTTTATTTATTGCCTGATTTAAATATTCAATTACGCCCAACCATTCTGAAGATGAAACCAGGTACACGCGTGGTTTCTCATGCTTTCACCATGGGTGACTGGGAACCAGATAAAGAAATTAGCTTGGATGCACATGCTTATTATTGGGTAGTTCCAGCCAATGTTGCAGGCGAGTGGTCATTGGATGGCGTTGCATTTAAAAACGCAAAACTAACACTGTCTCAGAGATATCAAAAAATCGGTGGCAATATCACGATTGGTGGGAAGTCTCAGCCAATCCTGAACCCTCAACTCGAAGGCAAATATCTTCGATTCGCCTACATTGATCCAAGCGACAACCTCATCACAGTAAAAGGTGAGATCAATGGCTCAACGTTCAAAGGCGAAGACAAAGGTGGTTACTCGCAAGGTTTGGTCACCGGTAAACGTCGTTAAGATCCCAGCATGACTAAAAGTGCTGTTCAAGAGAAATTACTAAGCCCGATTGGGGCTGTTGCAATCATTGTTGGCATCGTGATTGGTGCTGGCATTTTTAAAACACCATCAATGGTGGCCGGCATCACGGGTGATGTTGGCTGGGCGCTCACCATATGGGTTGCCGGTGCTTTAATTTCTCTCATGGGCGCACTTTGTTACGCAGAGTTAGCCACCACCTACCCTCATGCGGGCGGCGACTATCACTTTTTAACCCGCGCTTACGGCAAGAATGTTTCATTCTTGTACGGTTGGGCAAAAGCGATGGTCATCAATACAGGCTCCATTGCTTTATTAGCATTTGTCTTTGGTGATTACATGACCAAGGTCTTGCCTTTAGGTGCAAACTCCACCATTTACTGGGCAGCCTTGATTGTGATCACACTCACCTTGATCAATTTGATTGGCATCCATGCCTCTGCAGGTATACAAACTCTTTTAACGATTCTAGAAGTGTGCGGTCTTGCTGCCATCATCGTGGCGGGCTTTGGCATGTTTGGCAATCCATTACCCCCAGTTGATAACCCTCCTGTGTTTTCTAGTAATCCTCAGCTCGGTATGTTGGGCTTAGGGATGGTGTTCGTATTACTGACCTTTGGTGGTTGGAATGAGTCTGCCTATATTTCTGCAGAGCTCAAAGGTACAAGCAAAACAATTGTGACTGTGATTGTGGCCAGCTTGGCAGTAATCACAGTCATTTACTTATTAGTGAATATCGCATTGATCAATGGTCTTGGCTTAAAAGCCTTAGCGAGCAGCAAAGCAGCTCCTGCTGATTTACTGGGTCTTGCCTTTGGTCCTTTGGGTGAAAAACTATTAGGTTTGTTTGTGGCAATTGCTGCTCTGACCAGTATCAATGCCACCATGATTGTGGGGGCTAGAACCAATTACGCCATGGGGGAAGATTGGCAAGGCTTGAGCAAAATGGGTCGTTGGGAATCTACTCGTGGCTCACCGAGTTTTGCTTACTTGGTGCAAGGTGTGATCAGTCTAGCTTTGGTAGGCTTTGGTGCTTTACAAAGCGATGGCTTTGAAGCGATGGTGGAGTTCACCGCACCAGTGTTTTGGGTTTTCTTATTCTTGGTTGGCCTAGGTTTATTTATCTTGCGCTACAAAGATGACGCTGTGCGCCCATTCAAGGTACCGCTCTACCCAATCACGCCACTCATATTCTGCGGCTCATGTGGTTACCTAGCTTATTCAAGCATCATGTATGCGCACAGCAAAGGAGCTGTGGCCATTTCCATGTATGTGATGATTGCTGGCGTGGTGGCACTGATTTTCTTGAGACTGAAAAAAGCTTCTTAAATCACTCAATAGAAGTTTGGCCTGCCCAGCACGATTCGAACGTGCGACCTACGCCTTAGAAGGGCGGTGCTCTATCCAGCTGAGCTATGGGCAGTCTTTGATAAGAGTTAGATTATAGCGGAGGTCAAAAAGACGCGGCTCATATACGATAATGGCTTGTATTTATTGAATTTAAGAGATTGAGCAGTGATTACCGTCTACCACCACACCAAATGCAAAACTTCCCGTGATGCCCTAGAAATCCTTGAAAATTCTGGCGAACCTCACCAAGTTGTTTTATTTGTTAGCAATCCGCCATCAGAAAGTGAATTACGTCACATCATCAAAGCCACTGGAGGATCAGTCAGAGACATCCTGCGCCAAAAAGGTACACCTTTCGATGAATTAGATCTTGGTAATACAAAGTGGACTGATGAAGATTTGATTGGGTTCATGTTGCAGCATCCAATTTTGATGAACCGCCCTATTGCTATCAAAGGCAATCAAGGTGCCCTGTGCAGACCACCTGAGAAAATCCTAGATTTATTGGATTGATTTGTTTTGATTCGCTGATTGAGCTTGCTGACTGGCTTCATCATTTTGGTTGCTCACAGATCTCATCAAGGTCAGAATTTCAGATGGTAAGTTGTCATGAGCATCTCTCAGCCCCATCTTAAGCTCAGGTACGTATTGACTGATCTCATCCGAGCCATAAAACTTCATCGACCAATTACTGAAGCGTCGCTTTTGTAATGTGTTGATATCAAGTACCTGGACTTCTGTGTGACGGGGGTCGGAATTAATGTCCTTCCAAATAAGCTCAACGTTTTGTGGATAGCCCTCAATTATTTGACCAAAGATACGGTTGTCATAGAACAAAACACCCGTGATGCCATTGCGTTTGTTTTTGTGAACAGCATCCTCAAGCAAGTTCATCAAACCAAGAATGCCCATGTCATTTGTCGCCTTGCTGACATAACTCAATTCGATGAGTTGATCAGTTGGAAAGCTGGCAAAGTTGATTTCTGAATCTTCTACAAATGACATATTTAATTATCAAAATATTTATAAATAGTATTAGACAAAACTAATCTGTTATCAGTCTTACGTCTTAGTCAATTATTGGACAAATTTTGATTAAAGTCTTTATATAACTGTGCTGCTACGCAGCAAATTATGGAAAACTCAGTAACAATTTGAGACCATCTTTATGAATGAATCTCTGAGGTTTTTTTGAGGGCTGTGCATCGAGCGATGCTAATTGAAAGTGGTCGGAGTACAAGGATTCGAACCTTGGACCCCCTGGTCCCAAACCAGGTGCGCTACCAGACTGCGCCACACTCCGACTAAGAACAAAATTATAACCTATGGGCGATTTCTTGGCAAACCTTGTCGGTAAAACCAAATAGAATCAAACGTTTGAGGCTACCTGCTGGTGTGCTTGAGATGCCATTTCTTGGCGAGTCAGCTGTCCTGATAGTTTGTCAGAAATGTGGATATGGACAACTAGATTATTAGCTTTAAGAATGTTTTTAATCGAATCGATTAACTCCATATCTCCAATGAATGCCGCTCGATCAGAATATTGATCATTTTCCGTGTACTGAATTGTGATTGGCAAAACATCAACCTGTGCCTGATGAGCTGCTTCAAATAAATTTGATTTAAATGGCAATACAGACTTGCCATCACTCGAGGTTCCCTCAGGAAAAATTGCTACCACCTCCTGATTACTCAGTTTTTCTCTCATTAACTGAATCACTCGCTTGATATCAGATAACTTTTCTCTTTTGAGAAATATCGTGCCCAACATACTGGCCAAGTATCCAAAGATCGGCCA
Organism: Pseudomonadota bacterium; assembly: GCA_046046075.1. Classification (GTDB taxonomy): domain Bacteria; phylum Pseudomonadota; class Gammaproteobacteria; order Burkholderiales; family Burkholderiaceae; genus Polynucleobacter. The sequence goes on along the minus strand of JBJOKN010000022.1, from coordinate 5,691 downwards.
CTTTGAAACATCAGCTTTAGCAACAAAGATCACTGGTCGTATTGAATTGATGATGTGAATATCTAACCAAGAGATGTGATTGGCAACCAATAAATAGGGCTTTGCTCCAAAGAGCACTGTTGAATCACCATGAATCACGACTTTTACTTTGAGTATTCGAAGTAAACGAATACACCAACTTTGAACCATGCTCTTGCGCATCTTTACTGGCAATAATGGAAATGTTGCGCACTTCAAGATCGCAGAAATCAGATGGATGATGAGAAAGAAAGATTTCATGGTGATCATCTTGGCATATTTCTATGTCACGAATATGACATCAACTTGACATCTTAGTTTCAAAATACTCGTGCCCAATGTGAACTCATGAATCATTACCGCGCGATATGGATATCGGATGTTCACTTAGGTACCTCTGGGTGCCAAGCAAATTATCTTCTCGATTTCTTAAAACATAACGACGCTGATAAGATTTATTTGGTTGGCGACATCATTGATGGGTGGCAACTAAAAAAACGCTGGTTCTGGCCTCAAGCTCATAACGACGTCGTGCAAAAGTTACTACGTAAAGCCAGAAAAGGTTGTGAAGTGATTTATATACCTGGTAATCATGATGAAATGGCCCGCCAATTTTTTGGCATGAGCTTTGGTGATATCAAGGTTGAAGATGAAGTGATTCATATCACTGCAGATGGCAAAAGACTCTGGATCACCCATGGCGATCTATTTGACAGTGTGATGCAGTACGCCAAATGGTTGGCTTATGTCGGTGACACTTTGTATACCTTCATCTTATGGGTGAATCGCTGGTTCAATAAGGTACGTGCACGCATGGGCTTGCAGTACTGGTCACTGTCTCAATATCTAAAACACTCAGTCAAGAACGCAGTGAGTTTCATTGCCGATTTTGAAATGATCATGGCACGTGAAGCCAGAATCCGTAACTGTGATGGTGTTGTTTGTGGCCATATACATAAAGCTGAAATCAGAGAGATTGACGGCTTGCTTTACTGCAACGATGGTGACTGGGTTGAAAGTCTAACGGCCTTGGTTGAAACCGCAAATGGCACCCTAAAAATTGTGCACTGGCCACACATATTGCCAGATCCTATAGCAATTACCAGCGTTGAAACGGTGACGATCACCGTTTCAAGCACTGAAATTTCAATGACTCAAGAAAAATTACTGGAGACAATTAAATGAATATCATGATTGTGACTGATGCTTGGGAACCCCAAGTCAATGGCGTGGTTAGAACATTAAAACAAACGATGCATGAATTAAAAAAGATGGGGCACACGATCGACATGATCACCCCTCTTGAGTTCAAAACAATTCCCTGCCCTACTTACCCAGACATTTCTTTATCTTTATTTCCAAAGAACAAGGTTCGCCAGAAAATGGAAGCCTTTGCACCTGATGCGATTCATATCGCAACTGAAGGTCCTTTGGGTATTGCTGCCAGAGCGTATGCAGTGAAACACAAGCTCCCTTTTTCAACGGCTTATCACACACGTTTCCCAGAGTATGTCAAAGCCCGAACTGGCATACCTTTGGCTTTGACCTATAAGTTCCTTCGCTGGTTCCATGACCCCTCACTAGCAGTCATGGCACCAACCCAAGTAGTGATTGATGACCTAGAGTCTTATGGCTTTAAAAATGTGGTCCTTTGGACCAGGGGTGTTGATTTAGACATCTTCAAGGTACAAGAATCAAAAGAACTAAATTCTGCTCATCCAATATTTTTATATGTTGGTCGTGTAGCAGTGGAAAAGAATATTGAAGCGTTTTTAGAGCTTAAATTGCCAGGTTCCAAATGGGTAGTTGGTGATGGTCCTGCACTCAATAGTCTTAAAGCTAAATACCCAGAAGTTCATTACTTGGGTGTATTGCAACAAGAAAAATTAGCCAAGGTTTACGCAGCAGCTGATGTATTTGTCTTCCCAAGCAAGACAGATACGTTTGGCCTGGTACTTCTTGAAGCAATGGCCTGTGGCACACCAGTGGCAGCCTATCCAGTGACTGGTCCGATTGATGTGATCGGCAACTCCCAATCAGGCGCCATGAATAACGATTTACGTGAAGCTTGTCTAGAGGCTTTGAAGATTCCACGCGAAGTTGCTCGAGCTCATGCTGAGAAGTTTTCTTGGCAAGTCGCCAGCAGTCAATTTGTTAGTTACTTAAAACCAATTGAAAGTCATACAACTGTCAAATCTCCGTCATTAGCGTGACATATATGAGCAATAAATTGATGACATATTAATAATCATTAGGAAACAAATGAGCGATTTACCAAATCCACTCTCTTCGATCACAGACTCTTTTTTCAAAAAAAATAAGAAAACCATGTCTGAAAGAATCTCCCCTATTCATCAAATCATCAAAGAAAAAATCTCCCGCATTCAGCAAAACTCAAGCGGCGTTAAAGCCAGTAAGAAAGTTGAAGCACCAGCTGTTCAAACAAGCAAAGCTGCACCAATCAGTGTTAGCTGGGCAAGACACTTAGATGAAGTTAAAGAAGCGCAACGCTTACGCTATAAGGTATTTGCTGAAGAGATGGGTGCCAATCTAAAACCTTCTAAAGAAGGTTTAGACGTGGATATTTTTGACAGTTTCTGCGATCACCTGATTGTTCGCGACAATGAAACTCTCAAAGTGATCGGCACATACAGAGCCTTGCCACCACATCAAGCAAAGCAAATGGGATGCTTGTATTCAGATTCTGAGTTCGATTTAACGCGCTTAAGACACTTGCGTCACAAAATCGTTGAAGTGGGTCGCTCTTGCGTGCACCGTGACTATCGTTCTGGTGGCGTCATCATGGCCCTATGGAGCGGTCTTGGCCAGTATATGAAACAAAATGAATATGAAGTGATGTTGGGTTGTGCCAGCGTTCAAATGGGTGACGGTGGTCACTACGCAGCCAGCTTGGCGAAAATGTTGAACAATGAACAGCATTTGACCAGTATTGAATACCGTGTATTCCCTCGTCTTGCATTGCCAATTGATGATTTAAATAGTAGCTTGGAAGTTGAGCCACCTGCGTTGATCAAAGGTTACCTCAGATTAGGCGCTAAGATCTGTGGCAATCCAGCTTGGGATCCAGATTTCAACACAGCTGACTTTTTGACCATGCTCAGATTGGATGATATTCATCCAAGATACGCTAAGCATTTTTTAGGAAGTAACTAAGCTGTCTTTGATCAATTGATATCACTCAATTGATCAAACAATTTCAATAGTCAGTTCTCGGCCGATTTTTTTCCAATCGGCCGATTCTTTTTCTAAGCCAAATTGTGTCAGTGGATTCTTTTTCGTCCAGTCTTTGGAAATCTTGATCAAGAAGCCACCGTCGCGCTCCTTCACAATCACCCCAGAAATATCTTCATCCGTTCTGCGACGACAAAGGACATGGGCCAGTCTCAAACTGAATAACATGCGCCAATCAATGTAATTTGAGGTCACGGATATTTTGCCAAGCTTGCCCGTATGGCCCAGCAATAAAGCTGCCAGTCTTGCTTGATCCAACTTTGAAAATCCGGGCATATCAGCATGGGTAGCTATATAAGCAGAGTGCTTGTGATAACCGTTGTGGGTGATACTCAAACCAATTTCATGTAACTTTGCAGCCCATGCAAGAATTTGCTCGTTGTCTTTACGATTTTCATGTTTGGGCTCAGGAAATTGACTCAAAAAATGTAGGGCTGCCTTACTAACTCTCTGAGCTTGCTGACGATCTACGCCATAGCGCTGCATGAATTGCTCAACAGTGACAAACCTCATGTCATGGTGCTGAGATCGACCAATGAGGTCATAAAGAACGCCCAAGCGGAGTGCCGCCTCAGTCACTTCCATCCGTTCAATACCGAGCTCTTCAAAAGCTGCCAACATGATGGCCAAACCACCCGGGAGCACTGGTCGACGATCACTTTTTAGTCCCAATAAGCGCGAGCGATCAATGTACTCAGATTCAATCAAGGATTTTTTGAGCGCTAACAAACCCTCTTTGGTGATCAAGCCACCCATATCATCCACAGGCAGTTCATGAGGTGGGCCATTAAAACCATTTTGCGCAATTAATTCCGCGATTGCTCGGGCTGTTCCAGATGAGCCGATGGATTGCTTCCAACCTGACTTTAAGAATTGAGCAGTGATAGCCTCAATTTCTCTGCGCGCCGATAGTTCGGCTTGCTTGAAGCAATGGGCATCAACCAAGCCGCCTGGGAAGAAATTCTGGCTATAAGAAACACAGCCGATGTACAAGGACTCTAGAAGTTTTGGTTCATAACCATCACCAATGATGAATTCTGTTGATCCACCACCGATATCCAATACAAACCTTTTTTCATCACAGGCTGGCGCATCATGTGAAGCGCCAATGTAAATCAAACGCGCCTCTTCTCTGCCCTTCACAACCTCTATTGGAAAGCCCAAAAGCTTTTCAGCCTCATGAATGAACTCATCCGCGTTTCGTGCAACCCTCAGAGTGTTCGTTGCCACCGCTCGAACTTGCTTGGCCTTAAAGCCGCGCAAGCGATCTCCAAAACGATGAACCGCCGCCAAACCTCTTTGTATCGACTTTTGGTCAAGTTTTTTATCTTCACTGAGACCAGAGGCCATCCGCACTGACTCCCTCAAGGTATCAATGGGTTGTAATTGTGTGCCGGAAGCAGAGTGGATGACCTTGGCGATCACCATGCGAAAACTGTTAGAGCCTAAATCGACGGCTGCCACTAATTCATTAGCGGCATTGGAGGAATTGGAATGGTTAGAGCTCACTTCATTTTCTTTTATTTATTTACTTCGCAGATTATGACGCCAATATGACATGGTGATGACAAAATTGATTGATCAATTTGTCATATTTTTGACATACAGCTTTGTCAAAATGATAAATATGCAATCAACCAGTCCTGCCGCAAGCCCCAGTATTAGCTCACAAATCCCTTTACTCAATAGAGAGTTAGGCGCACTAGAGTTTAATTCAAGAGTATTGGCACAGGCTGAAGACCCAAAAACTCCCCTTTTAGAGCGTTTACGTTTTATTTGTATCGTTTCATCCAATATGGATGAGTTCTTTGAAATCAGAATGTCTGGCATCAAAGAGCAGTTGAAAAACAATCCAAAAAACGTAACGCCCGATGGCTTACAAATCAAAAAAGCGTATGACATTATTACCAAAAATGCTCACGCTTTGGTTGCCAGAAAATTCAGCTTGCTTCAAGAAGACATCCTTCCAAAACTAGAAAAGTCTGGCGTCAAGTTTTTCCCTAGTACCGAGTGGACACCAAGCATCAAGCGTTGGGCCAAAGAGTTTTTTGAGAAAGAGTTAGTACCTCTTTTAACCCCAATCGCCCTTGACCCTGCTCACCCCTTCCCAAAAGTTATCAATAAAAGCTTGAACTTTTTAGTGACTCTTGAAGGCAAGGACTCTTTTGGTAGAAAACCAACATTGGCTGTGGTTCAAGCACCAAGATCATTACCACGGGTTGTTAATTTACCTGAGCATTTAAGCCCAGTTCCTCATGGCTTTGTGTTGCTGTCATCATTCATTCAAGCATTTGTTGGGGAACTCTTTCAGGGCATGGCAGTCACTGGCTGCCACCAATTCAGAGTGACGCGTAATTCTGATTTATTCGTATCTGAAGATGACATCACAGACTTGCGTTCTGCCCTTCAAGGTGAATTACC
>JBJOKN010000153.1:0-3210 GCA_046046075.1 Pseudomonadota bacterium | reverse complement strand
GCGCAGAAATCAATAAAGCTAATTCAAAGTTAAATAATGAAAGCTTCGTGGCAAGAGCTCCTGAAGCTGTGGTGATTCAAGAGAAACAGCGCTTGGCTGATTTTGAGTCTTTATTAGAAAAACTGAACAGTCAATTAAGTCGTTTACCATCCTAATATGAATACAACTATCACCAAAGCAGTTTTCCCAGTTGCGGGTCTTGGTACAAGATTTTTGCCAGCGACCAAAGCAAGCCCTAAAGAAATGTTGAATGTGGTTGATAAACCATTGATTCAATATGCAGTTGAAGAGGCCATGGCAGCTGGCATCACTGAAATGATTTTTGTCACAGGTCGCAGCAAACGTGCGATTGAAGATCACTTCGATAAAGCATATGAACTTGAAGCAGAATTAGAAGCTAAGAACAAACAAGATTTATTGGCTTTGGTTCGCAGTATCAAGCCAAGCCATGTTGACTGCGTGTACGTCAGACAGCCAGAGGCGCTTGGTTTGGGCCATGCTGTTTTATGTGCTGAAAAATTAATCCGTGACGAGGCCTTTGCTGTTATTTTGGCTGATGACTTATTGGATGGCAAAGTACCTGTGATGAAGCAAATGGTTGACCAATACCAACACTATCGCAGCTCTATCTTGGGTGTTGAAAAAATCTCACCAGAGCAAAGCAAGTCATACGGTGTGATTGACGGCAAGCTATTTGATGACCGCATTTACAAACTGAGCGGCATTGTTGAAAAACCAGCCCCAGCAGATGCCCCATCAAATATGGGCGTTGTGGGTCGCTATATTTTGTCTTCAAGAATTTTTGACCACATCAAAACAATCAAGCCAGGCGCAGGTGGCGAACTTCAGTTAACTGATGCGATTCAGTCACTGCTCAGTCAAGAGCAAGTTCTGGCTTATGAATATGAAGGTGTGCGTTATGACTGCGGTAGCAAACTGGGTTACTTAAAAGCCACCGTGGACTTTGCCTTGCGCCATCCAGAGGTCAAAGAAGGTTTTAGCGAGTTCCTCAAAACCCGCTGATTGATCTGACTACTTGGATCAATCTTTAGCGGCGCTTGAGATAAAAGACAAAAGCGTCTGCTACCTTTTCTGTTAGCAGCAACTCATTACCGGTGTGCTTGGCAAAGGTTGGAAAATCTTGCTCAGCACCCGCATCAGTTGCAGTCACTTTAAGAACTTCTCCACTTTGCATTTCTGCCAATGCTTTTTTGGCCCGCAGAATTGGCAGTGGGCAATTAAGCCCACTGGCATCGACTTCTTTATCTACTTGCTGACTCATAGACGCTCTGATACCCAAGCTTGAACACTCTTGAGAGCTACAGGAAGACCTTTTGGATCTGTACCACCAGCCATGGCCATATCAGGCTTACCACCGCCCTTACCGCCCACCTGTTGAGCCACGTGATTCACCAAATCACCAGCTTTCACTTTAGCAATCGTGTCGGCAGTGACTCCAGCAGCTAGTTGAACTTTTCCATCCTGCACAGAAGCCAAAACAATCGCTGCTGACTTCAATTTATTTTTAAGCTGATCTAGTGTTTCTCTTAAAACTTTGGCATCTGCGCCTTCAAGAAGAGCTGCCAAGATTTTCACGCCGTTCACTTCAACCGCTTGTGCCATCAATTCATCACCTTGGCTTGCAGCAAGCTTAGAACCCAAACGCTCGAGTTCTTTTTCCAAAGAACGTGCGTGGTCTTGAAGCTGAGCGATTCTTTGAGCCAAATCACTTGGAGTGGCTTTTAAGCTAACAGCCAATTGATTAATTTGAGTGTCTAGTTTTTGCAAATAAGTCAGCGCACGATCACCAGTGATTGCCTCAACTCGGCGAATACCGGCTGCAACACCGCTCTCAGACAATATTTTAAAAATACCAATATCACCTGTTCGCTGAACGTGCGTACCACCGCATAATTCTTTTGATGAGCCGATTTCTAAAACCCGGACAGACTCACCGTATTTTTCACCGAACAACATCATGGCGCCCGTTTTCTGCGCATCATCCAAACTCATCACTTTTGCAGAGGTTGCTGCATTCGCAAGAATTTCAGCATTCACCAACTGCTCTACCTGAGCGATCTGCTCCGGCGTCATTGCGGCGGTGTGCGTGAAGTCAAAACGCGTCTTATCAGCGTCGACCAATGAACCTTTTTGCTGCACATGTGCACCCAATACTTCACGCAAGGCTTTGTGCATCAAATGGGTAGCGCTGTGATGACGAATCGTTCTTGCACGTCTTTCTGCATTAACTTTGGCATTAAGCTGATCGCCGACTTTGATTTCACCTTCAAGGACTTGACCATGGTGACCAAACACATCTGCCTGAATCTTCAGTGTGTCTTCAACTTCAAACAAACTGGATTGATTGCGCAACTCGCCAGCATCACCAACTTGACCGCCAGATTCAGCATAGAAAGGTGTGTTGTCTAAAACCAAAACAGCGTTATCGCCTGCTTTGATCGAGTTCACTTGCGTGCCATCAACATAGAGTGCCAATACCTTGGCAGAGTCTTTGTTCAAGGTTTCGTAACCATGGAACACGGTTGGCGCACCACTGTATTCAAGACCTTGAGCCATTTTGAATTTACCTGCAGCACGCGCTTGGTCACGCTGACGATTCATGGCAACTTCAAAGCCAGCCTCGTCCACAGTCACTCCGCGCTCACGACAAACGTCGGCCGTTAAATCCAGCGGGAAACCAAATGTGTCATGTAATTTGAATGCAGTTTCGCCATCAATCACTTTTGAAGTATTAGCCAAAGCAGCTTCTAGTATCTCAATGCCATTCGAGATGGTCTGGAAAAATCTCTCTTCCTCTTGCTTCAGCACTTCAGTGACTCTGGCTTCATTGGCTTTTAATTCTGGATAAGCTTCGCCCATTTCTTTGACCAAAGCATTGACCAGCTTTTTAATTCTGGATAAGCTTCGCCCATTTCTTTGACCAAAGCATTGACCAGCTTGTGGAAGAATGGAGCGCGAGCACCTAATTTATAACCGTGACGAATGGCTCGACGGGTGATACGACGTAAAACGTAACCACGCCCAGCATTGCCAGGAATCACGCCATCTGCAACGGTGAATGAACATGCACGAATGTGGTCAGCAATCACTTTGAGTGACGGGCTATTGGCATCACAGTCACCGGCACCAGCACCATCAACTGCTGCTTTAGCAGCGTTGAGTAAATTAACAAATAAATCGATTTCGTAG
>JBJOKN010000152.1:0-2957 GCA_046046075.1 Pseudomonadota bacterium | reverse complement strand
AAACTGACTTTGACTGGCTTACTCGCTACTGATGAATTTTGTTTAGACGTTTGCTGAGTTGCTTGCTCAATAACTGGCTTGCTCTCGGGGGCACTTACTTTTTCTTCTTTGACTGCTTTAGTTTCTTGAACTTTTGCAGACTGCTGAGTATCTTCAATCGCTGTATCAAAAGGCAAAGACTCTTGTTGTGCCAAATCACCGTCTGGGTGAACCAAAACGAGAGATTCATCTAATTGCAATATTTTGGCAACTTTTTTTGCCACGGTGATCTTATGAGATTCAGAGTAAAAGCTAGTGATGCCACCCTGCTCGAGCTCAATGATGTGTTTTTTAGATAAGCACGCCTTGGTTGCTAAATCTTGAGGTTCAAGTCTTAGCTTTTCACGGGCGGCCTTGAATACCTTCCCTTGAATCTCAGGCAGGATTTCAATTTTATTTTTTGATCCTAATGACATGCTGTCTCCATGAGCTCTTTGGCTCTATCCCGTAACTTTAACATCGTTAAATAACTCAAAACTACAAATTCATTAAATCCTTACAACTTATTCTTCACTGACGCATACAAACGAACCAATTCTTGCAAAGAAGGCGCCCTCATTTTTTCCATCACCCTTGATTTATGGACTTTGATGGTAGCGTCCGTCGTACCCAAACGAACAGCCACATCTTTGTTCATCAAACCCTCTACCAATAAGGCGCAAACCTCTTTTTCGCGAGGCGTCAAAGAGTCGTAACGTTGATTAACAGTCAATGACTGAGTCATGGACTGGAAGATTTCTTTGTCTTTCTCCATTGCAGCTGTGATGCAACGCAATAGATCATCCAAATTGAATGGCTTGAACAAGAAATCAACCGCACCTTGTTTCATGCTGGTCACAATCTCGTGGGGCATCGATTCACCGGAAATGAAAATGATAGGAGTCTCTCGACCCATCTCTTTTAGTTTCTTCTGCAGCTCAACTCCGGACATACTTGGCATGCGCATATCCAGAAGAATGGTTGCCGGAGAAACTGGAATTGATTTTTCCAAAAAAGATTCTGGAGACTCATGTGACTCGATCGAATAACCACAACTCTTTAACATACGAGTCAAAGAACTACGCATTGAAGCGTCGTCATCAATAATGTAGATGTGGCCTATTTCACTCAAAATGCTATATCTTTCAGATATTTAACTTTAATCATATTAGTTACATTAATAAGTTTCAGCTATTAGCTCTAAAGCTAATAAAAAAGGCCGCGCAAGAGATGCGCAGCCTTTGTCTTTTTGATTCATGTCCGCAATCAATGCTCTGGGGTAACCTGTAAAGCAACTAGAAATCTAGAAACCATATTGTAGGTAGCAATCACCCCCACCAACTCCACCAAATGCGAATTACCCAAAGCGCTTTGTAAACGCTTCATCAAGGCAGGATCAACTTCAATTGATCGCGTCATTTGAATGGTTAATTCAATGGCATCTTCTTCCAATTGGCTAAATAATCCAGCTGGCATTGGGCCAGAGCCTATTTGACGCATGGCTTTGACTTGTTCCTCAGTACCACCAGAACTTAAAAAGACTGGGGCATGATGAATGAATTCGTATTCAGCTCGGTTCAAAATTGCCACACCGCACATGCCTAATTCACGTAATTTTGGATCTAGACCAAGGTTATTGCGAACCTCGCCTAAAAAAGCATTCCAACCTGTTGCAAATGGGGCACTGTGCAAGAGCATGCGATCGAGATTGATGAATTGGCCGCCTCGTCTTTGACGAATAGCGGCCACCAAATCCGCTGGCTCTTGCAAGTCCAGCGGTTGATACGGCACAAGACGTTCAGTCATTGATTAATCAGTTGCTTTGATATTGTTGGCCTTGATGAAAGCACCCCAAATATCAATTTGCTTGTTCACAAAATCTTGCGCAGGCTTAGGGCCAAGAGCAGCGATTTCAATACCTTGAGACTTGAGACGTTGTGCAATCTCTGGGTTTTTCAAAGCTTTTGCAACTTCTTCATGCATGCGGTTAACGATCGCAGCTGGTGTTTTTGCTGGAGCAATGATGGCCCACCATGCTGGTGCTTCAAAGTTAGGGTAGCCACTCTCAGCAATCGTTGGGACGTTTGGCATTTCTGGTGAACGCTTGCTAGTTGTCACTGCCAAAGGAATCACACCACCTGCATCAACGTGAGGCTTGACCAAGAACAAAGAACCAATTGCCAAAGGTACGTGACCTGCCAAAGCATCTTGCATCAAAGGACCACCACCACGATAAGGAACATGTGTCCAATCAAACTTAGCGTCTTTTGCCAAAGATGCCAAAGCCAAATGACCTAAGCTACCTGTACCAATAGAACCATAGTTATTGCCTTTTTTAGCTTTTGCATCAGCAAGCAATTGTTTAAAGCTGGTAATGCCTGATGCTTTGCTAGCAGTCAAAACCATTGGCGCTGTACCAATCATGGTCACAGTCGTCAAATCAGTTTTGGTGTTGTACGGTAGTTTTGGAATCATGTTCTCGTTCACGCCGTGAGTGTCGAACACAACACCAAATGTGTAACCGTCTGGTTGAGCTTTAGCAACTGCAGCAGCACCGATTGAGCCAGACGCTCCACCGATATTTTCAACAATCACGTTTTGCTTCATTTGATTTTGCAAAGCTGGCGCCAAAATTCTGGCGACTTGGTCAACAGATCCCCCTGGTGGGAAAACTGCAATCATCTTGATTGTTTTTTGAGTTGGCCAGTCGTTGCTTTGTGCCTGAGCGACACCACTGATACATAAAACCGACATCAAGCCGGCTAAAAGCTTATTCATTTCGTCTCCTTTGTGTTTTGTCCGGCTTTTTTAGCTCTGTGACTTCATAAATATCCCACACTCCTATAATGAATGCAATTAAAAAAACGGGACAAGTCATGCGCAAGAAAATTGTGGTTTTAGATGATTATGAAAATTCATATGAAAAATTGTCTGATTGG